>USLQ01000122.1 GCA_900555545.1 uncultured Oscillospiraceae bacterium
CGCATTGGAGCCAAGCAACATCACCGTACATACACTGGCATTAAAGCGTTCTTCCACCCTGGTGGAACGCCATGAAGATGTGCGGTCGGGTGCGCTGCTGACAGATCAGATGGTAGGGCTTGCCGGGGAGAAGCTCCGCCGGGCAGGATATGAGCCCTATTATATGTACCGCCAGAGCCGTTCACTTGGCAATCTTGAAAATGTGGGCTGGTCCAAACCGGGCCATTCGTGTGCTTATAATGTCTATATGATGGAGGAGAGCCATACCGTGCTTGCGGCGGGGGCCGGGGCGGTCACCAAGCTGAAGGATCCGGACAGCGATCATTTGGAGCGCATTTTTAATTACAAATATCCATATGAATACATCCACCGGTTTGACGAGATGATCCGGCGGAAAGACCGAATAATTGATTTTTGTCGCTCATATTTATGAGCGGGGCAGCCATTGGAGGATGAATACCATGACCGGCGGACATGTGACATTAGAGGAGATTAACCGTGCCGTAGATCGGGATTTACGCGGTTTGGTTCGGGAGGAGGAGCGGCGTTATCGTGCTGCCGTGGCGTCAGTTGTGGATCGGATCGAGTCCGGACGTGGGACGGAGATTGTCCTGCTTGCCGGGCCGTCCGCCTCGGGCAAAACCACTACAGCCACCATGGTGGCAAAGGCGCTGGAGCGCCGTGGGCATGCGGCATATACCGTATCGCTGGATGACTTTTTCCGCCCGCAGAACTGCTGTGTCGATTCAGAGGGGGAGCGGGATTTCGAGAGTGTCCATGCGCTGGACATTCCGCTGCTGCAATACACATTTGATCAGCTTTTGCGCACGCACACCTGTGAGATCCCACGGTTTAATTTTGCCACTGGGGATCGCTGCTCGGAGGTCCGCCGGCTGAGTATTGCGGAGGGGGATGTCATTATTGTCGAGGGGATCCATGCGCTCAATCCGGTGATTACAGATTCTTTTCCTGCGGATCATCTGCTTAAGCTCTATGTGAATGTGTCCTCCCGTATCTACGGGCCGTCAGAGGAGGTGGTGCTCTCCAAACGGGATCTGCGCTTTATCCGCCGCATGATCCGGGATTACCATTATCGTTCCAGCACGGTGCTCAACACCTTTATGCTCTGGGATGGCGTAATGCATGGGGAGAACGCGTATTTATTTCCATTCCGGTATCGTGCGGATATCCGTCTTGATTCTTTTCACGCCTACGAATCCTGTATCTTTCGTGACGAGGCGATCGGCCTGCTGCGACAGGTATCTCCAGATAGTCCTTACTATCCCAAAGCGCAGTCCTTGATCGCGCATATGAGCCGCTTTTTTCCGGCTGATAGTGGTATAATTCCCCCCAATTCGCTGTTACGGGAATTTTTGAGTTGAGTCCGGCCGGGGTTTATGATATAATTTGTGCCATTACCAGATAAAATAAAAGGAGAGTGTTTCCGATGAGTTTATGGGATGATGCGTTTGATACCGTTAAAAAGACAGCGCGCCAGGTTGGGAAGGCGGCGGGAGAGGTATTTGAGAGCTCCAAAAAGCACTTGAATGCCGCAGAGATCCGGAGTGACATTAAAGAGAAGTATATCACCATGGGGAGGCTCTGTTATGATGAGATCCTCAACGGCGTCAGTCACAGCACGGAACTGAATGCAATTGCAGAGGATATCACTCAACTGAACCAGAAGCTTGCCGCCGTCAATGAGGAGATCCGCAGCGCTAAGAATATCATTGTCTGTCCGGCGTGCGGAACGGAGGTATCACAGGGGGCGGCTTTCTGTCCCAACTGTGGGCAGCGGTTTGATTCTTCCGCCGAATAACTCTTATCATCCAAGTAGGAAGTGTTGCCAGTGGCATCAAAGGGAAAACAGAGCCTTTTAAACGGAGCGATCATCCTGGCGGTATCGACGGTTGTGGTGCACCTGATTGGGATGCTTTACAAAATCCCTCTAACGGCGCTTATTGGCGAGGTCGGACGGGGTTATTTCAATGCAGCCTATGATATCTACACGCCGTTGTATGCCGTCTCGATGGCCGGACTGCCGGTGGCGGTCTCGAAGCTCGTTTCACAGAATGTCGCGCTCCACCGGTACCGCGACGCCAAAATGATATTCCGGGTGGCGTTCCGCCTTTTTGTCATCACCGGAATCCTGGGAACCGGACTGCTGCTTCTGCTGTCCTATCCGTATTCCGTGCTGATCGATAATCCAAAATCGCTCCTGTGTATTATCGTTATCGCTCCGTCTATTCTGTTCTGCTGCCTGATGAGCGCTTACCGCGGCTATTACGAGGGCATGAGCAATATGGTGCCTACCGCGATTTCACAGGTTATTGAGGCGCTGGGCAAGCTCGTTCTGGGATTGTTGTTTGCCTTCCTGATCATGAAGTTCGGCATGGCGGAATTCCACGCAGGCAGGGCTGTATTCGGTGTGCAGGCATCGACGGAGGCTGAGGCGCTCAGTGCAATTTATCCATATACAGCTGCGGGGGCAATTGGTGGTGTCACCCTGGGCACCCTGATTGGCTATATCTTCCTGTTTATCCGTCATCGTACCGTGGGGGATCGGATTACGCGTGTTCAGCTGGTGAACGCGCCCAAACCAGCTGGCAGCATCAGCATTGCCAAGACGCTGATCGCTGTTGCCGTTCCCATTGTACTCAGTTCGTTGATTCTCAATATTACAAACCTCATTGATGCCGTGACAATCCAGAACCGGCTGGCTTATGCGATTGAAAAGGCGCCCGATGTCGTGCGCGGTATGTACGAACAGTCGCTGGCTGTATCTCAAACGCTGGACGGTGACATTGCCAAATACTTATACGGCGTCTATGGCACCGTTCTCGATTTTAAGAATCTTGTCCCGACGATTACCATGACGCTTGGCGTCAGCGCCATCCCGGCGATGAGCGCCGCCTGGGCGACGCAGAATAAGCGGAAAATCAAAGTTTCCGTGGAATCTGTACTGCGGGTGACCATGTTGATCTCGCTTCCGGCGGGATTCGGGATGGCCGTGCTCTCCACCCAGATTTTAACGCTCGTCTATGGCGGAACTCGCCCGTCCCTTGTGCCAATTGCGTCGGAAATGCTGTTCCTCTATGGCCTGTTCGTGTTTCTGATGTCGGTCTCGACGCCGATCACCAATATGCTCCAAGCCATTGGCCGTTCGGATGTCCCGGTTAAGGCGATGATTGCCGGTGCTATCGTGAAGCTGATCGCCAATTTTATCCTGATCGGGAATCCGTCCGTCAACGTCAAGGGCGCGCCGATTGGATCAATCCTGTGCTACGCAGTGATTGTCGGCTATGAGCTGTTTGTCCTGCTTAGGCAGACGCACCTGCGGCCTGATTTTGTGTCTGTCTTCATCAAGCCTTTCATCTGCGCTGTACTCTGCGCGGCAGCCGCGTGGGCAGTCAGTGGATTGCTTTACCGCGTACTGGCGGAGGGAATCGGGATGATGATGGCAAACGCAGTTGCGACGGTGGCGGCGATCGTGGTTGCAGTTCTTGTGTATGTAGTTTTCCTGCTTTTATTCCGTGGACTGTCCAAGGATGATATTTTAATGCTGCCCAAAGGGGAAAAAATTGCAAAAACACTTGAAAAATATCATCTGATAGGGTAATATTACTTGTGTTAACGGTTTGTTTTCAGGAGGCGGTTGATCCGTGGCATCTGGATTTGTAAAAAAAGAGCGGTATGATATCCACGATCTTTTGGAGATCATGCGCCTGCTCCGTACACCGGAAGGGTGCCCGTGGGACCGTGAACAGACACATCAGAGCATCAAAAAGAATCTGATCGAGGAGACGTATGAATTGGTCGAGGCGATCAACCGTGACGATCCCGCCATGATGCGTGAGGAACTCGGCGATGTTTTGATGCAGGTCGTTTTTCACAGCTGTATGGCCGAAGAGGCCGGCCGCTTTAATTTTGGCGATGTGGCCGATGAGGTCTGCAAAAAACTGATTGTCCGCCATCCGCATGTGTTTGGCCAGGTGACGGTTTCGGGCACAGCAGATGTGCTGGATAACTGGGATGCGATCAAACGCCAGACCAAAGGTCAAAAAACTTCTTCACAAGCCATGGATAGCGTCCCGCGTGAATTTCCTGCGTTGATGCGTGCCCAGAAGATTCAGGGAAAGGCGGCTAAGTCGGGCTTTGAGTTTGAGAATCTCAGGGATGCGCTTCGCAAACTCCCGGAGGAATACGCCGAGTTGGAGGAGCGTGTCGGGTGCGGAGATCTGGATGGTGCCGCGGAGGAACTTGGCGACCTGATTTTTTCCGCCGTCAATGTGTCTCGCTTCCTAAAGGTGGATGCGGAGGAAGTCCTCACGGCGGCAACGGATAAATTTGTTGCCCGTTACAAAAAGGTCGAGGCGCTCGCGCAGGAGTCCGGCCGCCCGATGGATGCGCTCAGCCCGCAGGAGCTGGATCAGCTTTGGAATCAGGCAAAACAATCATGATTTCGACAGCCGGAATGGCTGTGGATATAATTACACCTTATTTTATGGAGGAAGTCAAATGAATAAGTCAGAACTTGTAGTCGCTGTTTCTGAGAAAACAGGAATCCAGAAGAAAGATGTCGAGCAGGTTATTTCCGCTTTTGTCGATGTGACGGTAGACACCCTCAAGAACCGCGATAAGCTCCAGTTGGTAGGCTTTGGTACATTTGAGACCCGCCACCGCAATGAGAAGATGGGCCGCAACCCCAGG
>USLQ01000123.1 GCA_900555545.1 uncultured Oscillospiraceae bacterium
ACTTAAATGTGGTCAGCTCCGGCAGGCCGAGCGGTCCGCGCGCGTGCAGCTTTTGGGTGGAGATGCCGATCTCCGCGCCGAATCCGAACATCCCGCCGTCCGTAAAGCGGGTGGAGGCGTTCACATATACCGCCGCCGAATCAACCCCCGCTTGAAATTTTTGTGCGGAACTGTAATCATTGGTTACGATGCATTCACTGTGGTGAGTGGAATAGCGGTTGATATGTGCGATCGCCTCTTCTACACTGCCGACCGTCTTAGCGCTGATGATATAGTCGAGGTACTCGGTCCCCCAATCCTCTTCGGTTGCCGGAACCGCACCAGGCAGGATCTCACATACCAATTCATCGCCCCGAATCTCCACCTGCTTCTCGATCAACCGTGCCCGGATCGCCGGCAATGCCTCCCGCGCAATATCGCGGTGGATTAGCAGGCTCTCACATGCATTACACACAGAGGGACGGGAAGTCTTGGCATTGAAAATAAGATTGGCCGCCATGTCCACATCTGCACTGCGGTCTACGTAGATATGACAGTTGCCCGCACCCGTCTGGATCACCGGGACAGTTGAATGCATCACTACATTCCGGATCAGCCCAGCGCCACCGCGCGGAATCAACACGTCAACATAATCATTGAGTTTCATCAGACCCTCTGCGGTCTCACGGCTCGTATCCTCAATTAATTGAACACAGTCCTCATCCAGTCCAGCCGAGCGCAGAGCGCGCCGCATACATGCGGCAATAGCCATGTTGGAGTGAATGGCCTCCTTCCCGCCGCGCAGGACCACCGCGTTGCCGGCCTTGAGGCACAGGGCGGCCGCATCGGAGGTCACATTGGGACGCGCCTCATAGATGATGGCGATCACGCCCAGTGGGACCGTTACCTTACGGATCCTCAGCCCATTGGGGGCGGTCGTTCCAGACAGGGTACGGCCCAGAGGATCCGGCAGCGCGATGATCTCCCGGATTCCGTCAGCCATCCCCTCGATCCGCTCACGTGTCAGACGCAGGCGATCCATCATGGCACTGCGCATCCCCGACTGCTTCCCTTGCTCCAAATCCTTACTATTTTCTTCCAGAATGATGTCACACTCGTCCAGCAGCGCTGCGGCAATTACCTCCAGCGCCCGATTCCTGACAGATCCGGACAGGGCGGCCAAGCTGCGGGACGCTCTTTGAGCATTCTGGCCGATTTGATTGAGAAGTTCCATCAATACGACACCTCATCTTTCTTTTCCGGTGTAAACAGTGTACCAAACCGGTGCCCTTCCAGCAGCCGGTAAAGATCATGGGGTTCCTGCCCGTTCATTACGACGGTGGGAATCCCCGCCGCCGTCGCCAGCTGCGCCGCATGCAGCTTGGTGACCATACCGCCTGTCCCGCGGCTGGTTCCGCTCCCACCTGCGAGCGCCATAACCTCTTCATCAATCGTATGTATGACTGGGATCAATGATGCCTCAGGATTGGTGCGGGGATCCTTATCGTACAGGCCGTCGATATCCGTCAGGATGATCAGCCCCTGCGCCCCAATCAGCTTGGCAACAGCTGCGGAGAGCGTATCGTTGTCGCCAAAGACGATCTCCTCTACCGCCACAGCGTCATTCTCGTTGACAATGGGAACAGCGCCATATTCAAACAGACGTTCAAAAGCGTTGACCAGATTACCCCTGCGCCTGGAATCATCCAGATCATCCTTGGTGATCAGGAGCTGGCCCGTGGGGTAGCCAAACTCCCGAAAATATTTGTCATAGATATACATCAGCTCACACTGGCCCACCGTGGCCGCAGCCTGACGCCGGGGTATCCGACGGCTTGGCGCTGAGCCCAAGCTTCCCGACACCGACCCCGATTGCGCCAGAGGTTACCAGCGCGACCTGAAGGCCGGAATTACACAAATCCGAAAGGACACCGGCAAGCTTTTCCACCCGGCGGATATTCAACTTGCCCGTATCATATGTAAGGGTAGAGGTGCCAACCTTTACCACGATACGTTTTGCTCCTGTAAAAACCGACAAGGGAACTCCCCTTTTCTACGTAGAATAATTGAATTATATTTCTTAGTATACCACATTTGACGCCTTGTCCACAACTACGGAATAAAAATCCGGATCCTTGACCTTACCGACCGCCGCAATGGACATCCGGTCAAAGTGCACCAGTTCGCGTGCCAATTCCATCACCTGATCCGGCGTGATGGACCGAATCTTTGCGATGATCTCATCCTCACTCGGGACATTGCCGTACATCAACTCGCTGCGCCCCATATTGGAGGCACGCGCAGGAGTCCCCTCCATGCCCATCACAAGTGAGGCAGCATACTGTTCCTTGGCACGGTTCACCTCCGCCTCACTGACGTTGCGCTTGAGCCCGTCGAGGATGCAGATGGTCTCGTAAATTGCGCGCTCCTCCGATTGCGGCGTAAGTGCCATCATCACCCCGCACAGACCGGAATCCAGATGCATAGCCGAGAAGGAATCGATCGAATAGACAAGCCCCAGTTCCTCCCGGATCCGCTGATACAGGCGCGAGGAGGAGGCGGAACCGAGAATCGTGTGCAGGATCTGCATCGTAAAGCGGCGCCCGTCTGTGGCGGAAATGCCGGGGAACCCGAGAACAAGCTGTGTCTGCTCAAACGCCTTGTCCTGTAAGGCGTTCCCTTGATGGTAGACCGCCGGCTCCGTATGGATTCGGTTGCCGGTATTCCTCAGACCGCCAAAATATTTTTCCAGGCATTCAAGCACATCATCCCGGTCAAAATTCCCGGCAATTGCGGCGACCATCCGCTCAGGCGCATACATTTTTTGCTTGTAGGCCTGCATCCGATCGTTGGTCATCCCGCTGACCGTCTCACGCGTACCGAGAATATTGGCCCCAAGGCGGCTGTCCCGCCAAGCAGAGGCGTGCAGCAGGTCGATGCACAAATCCTCCGGGCTGTCCTCGTACATGCCGATCTCCTCCAGGATCACCCCCTTCTCCGTCTCCAGGTCCTGAGGGTCGAATCGGGGATTGGCAACCATATCACAGATGATATCGAGCGCCACCGGAACATTGTGTGTCAGCGCACGTGCATAGACACACGTGTATTCCTTGGCCGTATAGGCATTGAGCGCACCGCCTATGGAATCCATCTGCTCCGCGATGTCCCATGCGCTCCGGCGCGGTGTACCCTTAAAGAGCATGTGCTCAATAAAATGGGAGATTCCGCTATCCTGTGCCGTTTCATAGCGAGATCCACTGCCAATCCAGAGGCCCATCGTGGCGCTGCGTGCCTCCGTTACAGGCTCCAGCATCACGCGAAATCCATTTTCAAACTCGACCTTTTCCATATTTGCGCCCCCGACCGTTTTAATCCAATTCGCCCAAGGAAACCAGTCCCATAAAAACTGTCAATAGCAGTCTTTTTCATATTTTATTTATTATACATGATTTCAGCTAAAAAGAAAACATTTTTCCGTTAAAGGTCTTATTGTTAACCTTTTAAAAATAAAGGTTGACAATAAGGCGCTTATCGGTTACAATATCCCTGTTCTTTTTTGAAGGGAGTCCTGTTAATGAAATCATCTAACCCGAATCAAAAGCCGCAAAAGCGTGCCCGCCATCCATTCAATGTTCGCTCCATGGCCTTATGCGCTCTGTTTGCCGCCATCACAGCAGTACTATCACAACTGGTAATCCCAATCGGCCCTGTGCCGATCAGTATGTCCACACTGGCCGTTTTCCTGGCAGGTGGGCTGCTGGGCGCCCGTGACGGCACAATCAGCCAGATAATCTACTTACTAATCGGCGCCGTGGGTGTGCCGGTATTCTCCGGCTTCTCAGGTGGTCTTGGGAAACTCGCGGGCCCCACCGGCGGATATATCATCGGCTATATTTTCATGGCGCTTGTAATCGGACTGCTCGTCCCCCACTGCGGGAACAAGTTACGGTATATCATTCCTACATTTGCGTTAGGGCTGCTCGTCTGTTACGCATTTGGGACGGTGTGGTATATCGCCCTCACACACACAGGAATCGGCGCAGCAATGATGACGTGCGTCGTTCCCTTCCTGCCGGGCGACGCTGTCAAGATTGTTTTATCGGCTCTTCTTACCACTAAACTCTACAGGCACATTCAAAAAATTTACGGAGTCGGGCCGTAAAAAATGAATATGCACTCCCATAATGTCGTGCGGATATAAAACTGGTAAGGTGTAAGGCGGATGATCCGCTTTACACCTTACCAAAATAGCATCTCGTCCAATTGGGCATTGTTAATATTCCGCTTTGGCTATATCGATTGAATAATCTTTCCAGTTCACGGATGTAATTCAAGTAATTTTCATCATCCTCTTTTGGGGCATAGGATGCGGATAGATTTCTGCCAATAAAGTCCTTCTGATCTAATCAAGAATCAAAAACAATTCATACATTTCTCAATTCAGGTAACAGCTATTTACCATGCGCATCGGGATCGCCCCAGAGTTGGATGATCCGAGCAAAAAAATCTGCAATAGCCCGTTCCATTGTTGCGCCTTGAAATTTTTTTCTCTGTCAAGTCAAAATAATACTGTTCTGTATTTGGATCAACGGACAGAGAGTCAAGTGGAAAGCCGTCAATCCGGCGCGGATGCGGCGTACACACCAACCAGAACAGTTCGCCGGACAGTGAATCGTCCATGCTGCGATAGATGTGCTCCTCATCCATAATCAGGCAGATCGCATTCCGGT
>USLQ01000124.1 GCA_900555545.1 uncultured Oscillospiraceae bacterium
AGCTTTTCACGCAGGCGCTTAATGTGGACATCTACCGTGCGGGAGTCCCCATAATAGTCAAACCCCCATACCTCGTCGAGCAGCTGATCGCGGGTAAAGACTCTGTTTGGATTGCTGGCCAGATGATAGAGCAGCTCCAACTCCTTGGGCGGGGTGTCGATCACCTTTCCGTCCACCTTGAGCTCATAGTTGGTCAGATTGACAACCAGTTTGTCATAGCGCACCTCTTTGACGGCATCGCCCTGTGCCGATGACGTGCGGCGCAGAACAGCTTTGACACGTGCGACAACCTCCTTCGCATCAAAGGGTTTGACAACGTAGTCATCCGCCCCCAACTCCAGGCCGAGAATTTTATCAAACGTCTCCCCTTTGGCCGTGAGCATGATAATGGGTTTATCGGAGCTCTTGCGGATCTCACGGCACACCTGCCAGCCGTCGAGTTTGGGCAGCATAATATCCAGCAGGACCATATCCGGATTTTCCGCAGCAAATAGCTCGACCGCCTGTGCGCCGTCATTGGCGATCACAATATCATAATGCTCCTTTTCCAAGTACAGGCGCAGCAATTCGCAGATATTTTTATCGTCATCTACAATCAGAATTTTACCCTCAGCCATAATTTCCATCCTCTCTACCCCGCCCCGGAGGCGCGGAGACGATTCATTATTTGTATGATATTTATTGTAGCACAAAATGGAAAATTTGGGAACTGCGAAACATCGCTTTTTAGAGCCGGATCCCTACATTTAACAATCCGGTAACAATCTGAACAATAACCGGCAATGTACGCGAAAAAATTAAAAAAAGTATGAACAACCCGGTCGAAAATGATTGATATATATAGTAAAATCATGTATAATGTCTATATCTTTTCAATGGATGTGATTGTAATTGCAAGCGCTCGAAAACCGAATTGCGGCGGACGGCTGCGTAATCGGCGACGATATCTTGAAGGTGGACATGTTCCTCAACCATCAGATCGACGTCGCACTGCTCAATGATATCGGCCGGGAGTTCCGGCGCGTATTTGACGGCATACACCCCGACAAAATTTTGACCATTGAGGCGTCCGGCATCGGCATCGCCTGTATTACAGCGCAATATTTTGACAATATCCCTGTTGTCTTTGCTAAAAAAGGCGCGCACCGCAATGTGGGGTCCAACCTCTATTGCAGCGACGTCTTTTCCTATACCAAGGGCGTGACATGCACCATCGGCGTATCCAAAAACTACTTGCACGCCGGAGAAAAAGTGCTGATTATCGACGATTTTCTGGCCAAGGGCGGCGCCGTCCTCGGGCTGAAGGATATCGTGGAGCAGGCCGGCGCCGAGCTCTGTGGTGTTGGGATCGTCGTGGAAAAGGGATTCCAGGGCGGTGGGGAGAGACTCCGCCAGATGGGAATTAACGTTCAGTCACTCGCGGTTGTCCAATCCATGAAGAATGGCAAAATTTCCTTTGTGAAGGGCAGCCGTTAAATTTAAAGGAGGAATCAGAAGTGAAAAAATGGTCAAAAATTCTTGCTCTCACTCTGTCCGCCGCCATGCTCGTTCTCTCGTTTGCCGCGTGCAGCAACACGGAGAACGGCGGCGATGCGGGCGAGAGCGGCAACACCCAGGCCCAGGCGATGCCCGCCGTGGACAAGGCTGAGCTGAAGATCGGCGTTATCCACATCACCGATCCGGCGGAGGGTTCCGGATTCACCTACACACAGGATCAGGGCATTGCAGAGATGCAGAAAAACCTTGGCCTGGACGACAGCCAGATCATCCGCAAGATCAACATCAGTGATACGGATGCGGCTGCAACGCGCACTGCCATTGAGGAGTGCATCGAAGAGGGATGCCAGGTGATCTTTGGCACCAGCTATAACTACATGAACGTTATGAAAGAGCTGGCGGACAAGTACCCGAACGTCATCTTCTCCCACTGCTCCGGCAACATCAACAACGGCAAAAACATGAACAACTACTTCGGCGCCATCTATGAGGCCCGCTATCTGACGGGGATCGCCGCCGGCATGAAGACCGAGACCAACAAGATCGGCTTTGTTGCCGCAATGGGCGTGGAAAACTCCGAGGTCACGGGTGGTATCAACGCCTTTACGCTGGGCGTCAAGTCCGTCAATCCGGAAGCACAAGTCTATGTCAAGGTCACCGGCCAGTGGTATGATCCCACCGCTGAGGCGCAGGCTGCTCAGGCACTGCTTGACGCCGGCTGCGATGTAATCGCCCAGCACTGTGACTCCGCCGTGCCGCAGACGACGGCCGAGGCCGCCGGCAAATGGGGCTGCGGTTACAACTCCGATATGACGGAGCAGGCGCCAAACGGCCATCTGACCGCGCCGATCTGGCATTGGGGTGTATACTACACTGCAGCTGTCCAGAGCATTATCGACGGCACCTGGACCGCTACCAATTATTTTGGCAACATCGCAGACGGCCTGGTTGACATCTCCCCGCTGAATACCGCTGTTGCGGCACCCGGCACACAGGAGAAGATCGACGAGGCACGTGCAAAGATGGCAGATGGCAGCCTGAAGGTATTTGCCGGCCCGCTGAAGGACAACCAGGGCAATGAGAAGGTGGCCGCTGGCACTGAGATGTCCCAGGAGGACATTACCCAGCACTTCACCTGGTATGTCGAAGGTGTCGTAGCAGACGCCTGATCGGTTCCCTAAAACATTACAGGATAGGTGATAGCGTTGAGCGACGGATTGACGGCGCATGAAACTGCAATTGAATTAAGAGGTATAACAAAGACGTTCGGCGCGGTTGTCGCCAACGATAACATCGATCTCGACGTCAAGAAGGGCGAAATTCTCGCCCTTCTTGGCGAAAACGGGTCTGGGAAAACGACACTGATGAATATGCTGTCGGGGATTTACCGCCCCGACAGCGGTTCTATTTTTATCCACGGCCAAGAGGCGTCGATCAACTCACCCAAAGATGCCGCCAAACTGGGGATTGGAATGATTCATCAGCACTTCAAACTGGTGGAGGCCATGACGGCGCGTGATAACGTTGTGATGGGTACCAAAACGGACCGGCGGCTGAATAAAAAGGCTCTCTCCGCTAAAATCCAGGACATCTCCGGCCGGTTTCGCTTGTCAGTTGATCCGGACAAGCGGATCTGCGATATGTCCGTGGGCGAAAAGCAGACAGTAGAAATTCTCAAAGTCCTCTACCGTGGTGCGCGTATTCTGATCTTGGACGAGCCGACGGCTGTCCTCACCCCGCAGGAGACGGAACGGCTGTTCCTCATCCTACGCAAAATGAAAGACGACGGATGTGCCGTTATCATTATCACCCACAAGCTGGGCGAGGTGCTTGAGATCAGCGACCGCGTGACGATCTTACGCCGCGGCCGCAGTATTGAGACGGTCAACACGTCCGAGGTGGATGCACACCGCCTGACAGAGCTGATGGTCGGCCACGCGGTGGATCTCTCCATCGAGCGGCCCGAGACAGAAAAACTGCCGGGTTTGCTGAAGGTGCAGCACCTCACTGTAGAGAATAACGATGGATACAATGCGCTGGAGGACGTGACCTTCGACCTTGCCGGAGGCGAGATCCTCGGTGTGGCCGGTGTGGCCAACAGCGGCCAAAAGGAGCTGTGTGAGACGATCGCCGGACTCATGAAAACCAAAGACGGCGCTATCTATTATCGGAACGAAAATATCGTGGGTAAATCACCCGCCGACATCATCAAGGCCGGAATCAGCATGAGCTTTATCCCGGAGGACCGCCTGGGGATGGGCCTGGTCGCCTCGATGGGTATGGCGGACAATATGCTGCTCAAATCATATAAGCAGGGCAAGGGGCCTTTCCTGGACAAAAAGCCCTCCAGGGAACTGGCCAAGGCCCTCATACAAAAGCTGGATATATCTACGCCAGGTATCAACACACCGGTGCGGATGCTCTCGGGCGGGAATGTGCAAAAGGTACTGCTCGGGCGCGAGATTGAATCGAACCCCAGCCTGTTGATTACAGCCTACCCCGTGCGCGGACTGGATATCAACTCCTCCTACACGATCTACAATCTGCTCAACGATCAGAAAAAGAAGGGGGTCGCCGTTCTTTTCATCGGTGAGGATCTGGACGTGTTGTTGGAGCTGTGCGACCGTGTGATGGTCCTGTGCCACGGGCGGGTAACCGGCATTGTGGACGCCAAAAAGGTCACCAAGAACGACCTTGGCCTGCTGATGGCAGGCGAGACACTCAACAGAAGGGAGGCGGAAGCCTAATGGCAGACAAGACTATCACAACCGTCCGCCGGAAGGAGGGACGCCAGCCACTCGTGCGTGTGGTACGCAAAAACGATATGCCCACGTATAAATCCACGCTGCTGCGCGTTGGCGCCTTTGCCGTGGCACTGATCGCGGGTGGTTTATTTATCCTGTGCATCGGGCTCAACCCTCTGGACGTGTACGGCACTATTCTCAAGGGCTCATTCCGTACCTCCATGGCAATCCAGGCCACGGTCAAGATCGCCGTCCCCCTGCTGATCTGCTCCCTTGGGTTAACCTTTGCCTTTAAGATGAACTTTTGGAACATCGGTGCGGAGGGGCAGCTGATTATGGGTGCCATCTGCGCTACGCCGGTCGCCCTGTATCTGGACGGCCTGCCCCGGCCGCTTGTGCTGTTGCTGATGGTGCTGGCCGGCGTAATTGGCGGCGGTATCTGGGCGCTGATCCCCGCAATTTTCAAA
>USLQ01000125.1 GCA_900555545.1 uncultured Oscillospiraceae bacterium
CGGCGGAGAGCACCAGCGCTGCCATATCCTTGGTCGTCGTCTTTCCGGCGCTGCCGGTTACCGCCACCAACGGAATTGAGTACTTACGCCGGATATGGGAAGCCAGCGCCAGCATGGCCCGGCGTGTATCAGCCACAAGGATGACATGGGCGCTGTCGATTCCTGCATCATGCTCGCACATGACAGCCGCGGCCCCTTTCTCAAGCGCCGTACCGATAAAGCAGTGGCCGTCATATTTATCCCCGCGCAGTGCGATAAACAGCTCCCCCGCATGAATCTCCCGCGTATCCGTCGTGATACCGGTGATCTCCACATCCTCTCCCTTGCTGATGCCAGCGCAGGCGAGGGCAATCTCCGAACATTTCATCTTTTCCATTGATGTCCCCCCGTTCGTTTGTTATCCATGACCGGTGGGGTGATCCCACCGGTAATCTTCATTTATTGTACCATAAAACCAGTGTGTTTTATGAGTTGATTTTTAAGATCTGCCGGATTTTTTCCCGCTCGTCAAAGTGGATTTTGCCTGTATTCAAAATCTGATAAGTCTCATGGCCTTTCCCCGCCAAGAGAACGATGTCCCCCGGGAGCGCCATCGACAGTGCACGTTCAATTGCCGCCGTTCGATCCGGCTCCACCACAACGCGCCTTGCATCCTGCTCCATTCCCGCCAGGATATCCTGAATGATCGCCTCTGGATCCTCCGATCGCGGATTGTCGCTGGTGACGATGCAGATATCCGACAGTTGCTGGGCAATTTGCCCCATCTTTGGGCGTTTGGCCCTGTCGCGATCGCCACCGCAGCCGAACACGGTCAGAATCCTGCCGGACCCACAGATCTCCCGAAGGGATTCCAAAATATTTTTCAGGCCGTCCGGTGTATGGGCGTAATCAATAATCACGGTGTAATCCGTCCCTGGAATCCCCTTCGCTGTATGGAGCGCCTCCACAGCCTGTTGAAAGTCGATGCCCAACGCGATACAGCAGACGGCGGCAAGCATGGAATTATACACGGTAAAGGTCCCGGGGATTCCAATTTTTACCCGGCCGATATGGCGGTCGGTCACCAGCTCATAGGAGACGTTCTGAGGGCGGTAAATGATGTTTTTGGCCGTATAGTCCGCATGGTCCGTATGAGTGGAAAGTGTTATTACTTTACAATCTGTATCCGCCACCATGGCGGTGGCATTGGCATCATCCATGTTGAGCACCGCCGTATCCGCCTGCTGGAAGAGAATACGCTTTGCATTCCGGTACGCCTCAAATGTTCCATGATAGTCCAAATGGTCCTGTGTCAGGTTTGTGAATCCCGCGACTGCAAAGCGTATCCCCTTTACCCTCCCCTGTGCCAACGCCTGAGAGGATACCTCCATTACACAGTGGGTACACCCGGCCTCCACCATCTCCGCCAGCAGGCGGTTCAACTCGAGGGCATCCGGGGTTGTCAAATGGGCGGTGTATACCCGATCCCCCACCATGTTCTGAACCGTACCGATCAGTCCTGTCTTGTAACCGCACGTCTCCAACACATCCTTAATCAGGAAGGCCGTAGTCGTTTTGCCATTGGTGCCAGTGATACCGACCATCGTCAGCTTTTCTGCCGGGTAGCCATAAAACGCCTGACAGAGCAATCCATACGCTTCGCGCGTGTTGGCAACCAAGATCTGATTTTTCACCCCGGTGTCGCGCTCTGCCACAACGGCAACAGCCCCTTGCTCTATAGCGGAATCGGCCGCCGTGTGGCCGTCAAAGTGCGCCCCATGGATACAGACGAACACACAGCCGGGGACAATATCTGATGTACGGTCCGTCACAGCTGTCACTTCGGCATCGTCAAAGGGGAATCCGGTCTGTAAACGCTCTAATAGTTTGGAAAGCAGCATGAAACATCACCTATCTTATCGTCAAAGCTAAGCCATATCTTCAATATTAGTATTGGTCTTAAAGTAGACGGTTATGATGGAACCGGCCTCCACCTCGGTATCCTTATCGATACTCTGGCGGTAGGAGACAATGCCTTCACCACTCGTCATGCCGGCAATCTTGATATTCAGGCCGGCATTGAGTGCGCGGCGGCTCGCCTCCGCCACACTCAGATTGGAGAGGTCGGGCACTTTCACCTTGCTGCGTTCGGCATTCTGATCGGTGTAAAGGACGACAACGCCATTCTTCGCAATCGTCTGCCCCGCCTCCGGCATCTGATAGGCGACTGTATCACCATCCCCGATCACCTTCGGAGTCAATCCCTCGGCCTCGATCTTAGATTTTGCCTCGGAGACGCTCTGGTTTGTCACGGTGGGCGTCTTGAGGTCGAGCGTGGCCAGTTCCTCCTCTGTGTATTGCGGCTCCACATTGAGGTAAGCCATTGTATTTTCGATCACCTCAGCCGCAACGGGGGCCGCAACGGCACCGCCGCCCGTCTGTCCCTTGGGTTCATCGACTACGATCAGGACGGCAATCTTGGGATCGTTGGCTGGAGCCATTCCCACAAAGGAGGCGATACGCGCACTGGCATCCGTGCCGCTCAGCTTTTCGGATGTACCGGTCTTACCGGCCACACGGTACCCGGCCACGTATCCGTTGCGTCCCGTTCCGCCCTTGACAACCTGTTCCATCATGCCGAGCACTTCGTCGGATACCTTTTGGGAGATCACCTGGCGCTTGATGGTAGGCGTTGTCTCGGAGATCGTGTTGCCGTCCTCATCCACGTGCGCCTTGACAATGTAGGGCTGCATCAGCTTGCCACCGTTACCAATGGCGCAGGCCGCCGTGATCATCTGGATCGAGCTTACCTGGAACGTCTGGCCAAAGGAGGAACTCGCCAGGTCGGACACGGTGAACTTATCCTCCGCATAATAGGTCACACCTGCGACAGGGGATGCCTCTGCCGGCAGATCAATTCCCGTCTTCTCCGTAAAACCGAACGCCTGATAGTACTCGTAGAACTTTTCCGTGCCCAGGTTCAGACCAACCGTGACAAAGAACGGGTTGCAGGAATTCATCAAGCCCTGCGTAAAGTTTTCCGTCCCATGGCCGGCGTGATTGGAGCAGTAGATTGGCTTGTTGCGGAAAGAGGGTACGTCGTATCGAGCGTCACCACATTCTCCTCCAATGCCGCAGACGCCACGAAGATTTTAAAGACGGAACCCGGCTCATACGTATCACTGATCGCACGGTTGCGCCACTGGCTGTACAGGGCGTCACTCTCCGCCTGGCTGCGCTCTGCCTCATCCTGGATCGCATCCAGCTTTGCTTGTACCGAGGCGTCCGCCACAACACGCGGCTGGTTCAGATTGTAATCCGGCATGGTCGCCATGGCCAGAATCTCCCCGGTATCTACATCCATCACAATGCCGTAGGTACTCTTGGCCTGTGTGTCAATATAGGCCTGTTTGAGGCTGTTTTCCAGATAATACTGAATGACACGGTCGATCGTCAGCACTAAGCCGTCCCCCTGCTGGGCGTCATAGGCCGTCTCGTACTGATTTTCCATATCGTCCTGCGCGCCGTTCTTAGCGGTGATAATCCGCCCCGGAGTCCCGGTCAGATCCTCATTATATTTCAGCTCAACGCCGGAACGTCCTTCACCGTCCGATCCGGTAAACCCAATCACAGAGGAGGCAAAGTTATTGTAAGGGTAATAGCGTTTGGTATCCGGTTCAAACCCAATAATCGTATGGAGCTCCGCATCATCGCGGTGTTCCTCAATATAGGCCGCCAGGGCATCCTTTGCGTCGTTCTCGACTCCCTCCTGTACGGCGACATAGTTATATTGACTCTGTGAGGCCTTATTGCGCACAGTGGCCTCATCCATCCCAAGGATGGAACTGAGTCCCTTCACCGTCAGTTCCATCTGCTCATCTGTCTCGATCTTGGAGGGGACAAGATAAACCTTCCACGCGGAGGCGCTCTCACTCAGGATATCGCCGTTGCGGTCGTAGATCGTGCCGCGCTGCGCGCTGACCGTCGTATCGCTCAACTGCTGCAGTTCCGCCTTTTCTTTATATTCCTCTCCGTGGACCAACTGGATCCGTGCCAAACTCGCAATCCCGACGCCGAACCCGGCAAAGATGATGGCCATCGCAACCGCCATGGAACGCTTCGCCATCATTTTTGTAGATCTTTTGGCCATCCGGCTACAACTCCTTTCACCGCTGCTGAAAAAACAGGACGTTCACCGGTGCGCGCAGTCATCCCGCGCACAGCCAGGTGCCCGCCCTACTAAACTCCTCATTGAAACATACACATTCAGCCCTGAAGATATGCCTTGATTTTTTCGATCAATGACGGGGAGGAATCCGACTGGCTATCCGCCTGTTCCCCGTCCGCGACGACAACTCCATCCGCACCGGAGAGGTCGACATACTCAATTTGATAGCTCCCCTGCTTGACCATGCCGAGCACATTGGTCGCATACTCATCCACACGCTCCAGAGAAACTTTAGATTGCAGCTCCATCTGAAGCCTTGTGTTCTCACTGCTGACGACACCCCACTCCTCCTGCAAGGCCGCATACTGATGGTTGACCTCGTCCAAACGGACGTTGCCATACAGGCGTACAGCGAACAGCACCATCACCAGTGCAGAGAGGGAGAGCACCTTCAACGTCTGACGGAAGGCCGCCTTCTGCTGGGCGCGCAGCTGAGATTCCGTAGGGGCGGGACGCCGGACAATTTTCGGTTTAGGTGGTGTTTTGGGAGTTCGGG
>USLQ01000126.1 GCA_900555545.1 uncultured Oscillospiraceae bacterium
TTTTCAATTCTCTCAAAAAACATATAAAAAATCCCCCGGCCGATCATCAATCGGCCAGGGCTGACCTCCGGTGCCAGAGACACTGTCAAGAATCCTTCTTTTCCCGTTCACGGCGTTCCTTTTCTTCTTTCTCCTGCCGCTCCCGTTCTTTCTTTTCCTGTTCGCGCTCCTCTTTCTCCCGTTTTTCCGCTTCCTCTCGCTCCCGTTTTTCAGCTTCTGCCTGGCGCTTTTTCTCCTCTTCCGCCGACTTTTTGCGCTCTTCCTCTGCCTTGCGGGCCTCTTCGCGCTTCTGTTCCAGCAGATCCAGTACGCGGCTGGAAAGTTTTGTATTCACAGTGGCATCAAAGGAGATCAGTGAGATAAAGGTGAGCGCCTTCATCTCATCGTCCTCGATCCCATGCTCTTCAAATTTTCGGTCGATCATATCGAGCTTTTCACCAATATAGCTGACATATTTTTCTGCACAGTCCCCCAGCAGTTCCCGGAACAGGTTGTACATATGCTCGAGCTTGTCCTGATCTTCAATAAATCCGGTAAAACGCTTGATCTCCGGAATGGAGAGATTCTGCTTGAGCAGATAGATAAAAATAAGCGTCAGCACATGGCGCCTGGAGTACCGCTTATTGGACGGGCGGGGGAGCACGCCTGCCTTAGTATAGTTGTTAATCATGGTTCCGGTAAAAACGCACTCGTCATGAAAGCGGAAAGACTCCCCCATCTCCTGCTCCAGAAATGAGGTCACCTGCTCCATATAAAGGTCGATCTTTGGAATATCACGCGGATCCACCAGATTGACATCCGTGATATCCTTCGCCTGCTCCACAATATTGTTTTTTAGCTCCATTTGAGGGCACCGCCTTTTTAGCTGCAATTCTTGATACAACTCTATTATATAGTTTTCAAAACCAGATTTCAAGATCCTGTTCCGTTTAAAAATAGACGCTCCGCGTTTTGCCGCGTCTCCAGTAAGATTTGTTCAGGCGTACAACCACGAATTTCCGCCAGCCTTTGAGCAGTATGGACAATGAGAGCGGAATCATTCCGTTTACCACGGAATGGGACAGGCGTCATGTATGGGCAGTCCGTCTCAATCAGGAGCCGGTCCGCCGGTACATGCTGCGCCACTGCCACCGGCTTGCGGGCGTTTTTAAACGTCCCCGCTCCCCCCAAGCCAATATACATCCCAAGCCCAACGATTTCCTTCGCCATCTCCACACTGCCGGAAAAGCAATGTACCACGCCCTTGGGGCGGTATTTTTTGAGGATCTCCAGCGTGTCGGCATGGGCATCGCGGTCGTGGAAGATAACCGGCATATCCAGCTCGTTCGCCAATTGCAGCTGGCGTTCCAGCACGGAAAGCTGTACTTCACGCGGCGCGCCATCCTCATAGTGGTAATCAAGGCCAAGTTCTCCCACGGCCACGCACTTTTTATCCGCAAGCAGTTCGCGCAACCGGACAAAATCGTCCTCCGAAATCCGATCCGCCGCCTCTGGATGGAAACCCGCAGCGGCCCAGATATAGTCATACCGATGTGCCAGTGCCAAATTATAGCGGGAGGTTGCGACATCCGTCCCACAGCTTATAATACCGCAAACGCCCGCCCCCGGCAGGGAGGCGAGCAGTTCATCACGGTCCGGATCAAAGGCCGGGTCATCATAATGGGCATGGGAATCAAAGATATTTTCCATCATCAGTGCACCTTGGATCCCGGCTCCATCCCGTCGGCAAAAATCACCTGGGCAGAGCCATCTTTTCCGTCTGCGGCGAGCAACATCCCGTTGCTCTCCACACCGCAGAGCTTGGCGGGCTTGAGATTGAATACAATGATCACATTGTGACCGATCAGGTCCTCCGGCACATACCAGGGAGAGATGCCGGAAGCGATTGTACGCGGCGTGCCCGTTCCATCATCCAACGTGAGTTTTAAGAGCTTTTTGGAGCGTTTGACCGGCTCACAGGCCACAACCTTGGCGATGCGAAGTTCCACCTTGGCAAAGTCATCAATGGTGATCTGAGCAATGTTGGCTTTCTCCTCAGCCTGTACGGCAGCCTCACGCTGTGCCTTTTGCTGCTCCTCAAGCAGGGCGAGTTCCTTCTGCACGTCAATCCGCGGGAAAATAATCTCCCCCTTGTTCAGCGCCGTACCGGCCGGGATCAGTCCCCACTCGGAGGCACTTGCCCAAGTCAGCGCCTCCTGCGGGGCGGGGATCTGCGCCTGGATTTTCGGGGCAGTATTGGGCATAAACGGCGCAATCAGGATGGAGATGATGCGAATACTCTCGCACAAATTGTACATCACGGCCGCCAGACGGTCCCTTTGTGCCTCATCCTTGGCAAGGACCCACGGCGCAGTCTCATCAATATACTTATTGGTACGGGAGACAAGCTTCCACAGATCGGTCAACGCCACGGAGAATTCCAGCTTGTCCAGCGATTGCTCCATCTTTCCACGGAGAGAGACTGCCAGATCGACCAACTCCCGATCGACTGCATCCGCCCTGCGTTCCGCCGGCAGAACCCCGTCAAAATATTTAAAAACCATGGACACCGTGCGGGAGACAAGATTGCCGAGATCATTGGCAAGGTCGGAATTGATGCGGTTGATGAGCGCCTCATTGGAGAAAACGCCATCTGACCCAAACGGGATATCCCGCAACAGGAAGTACCGGATTGCATCCACGCCATAGCGGTCGCACAGGACAACAGGATCCACCACGTTTCCCTTAGACTTGCTCATTTTGCCGCCGTCCAGCACGAGCCAGCCATGGCCGAGCACTTTGTGCGGCAGCGGGATATTCAGCGCCATTAACAGCGCAGGCCAGATGATCGTATGGAAACGTACGATCTCCTTCCCCACCAGATGAATATCCGCGGGCCAATATTTACGGTAGAGCGAGTCATCCTCCGAACCGTAACCCAAGGCGGTGATATAGTTGGTGAGCGCGTCGATCCATACATAGACCACATGATCAGGGTCAAATGTCACCGGGATGCCCCATTTAAAGGAGGTACGGGAGACGCACAGATCCTCCAGGCCGGGCTTGATGAAGTTATTGATCATCTCATTGCGGCGGGACTCCGGCTCCAGGAATTCCGGATGCTCCTCAAAGAGCTTCAGGATGCGATCCTGGTACTTGGAAAGGCGGAAAAAGTACGCCTCCTCTTTGGTCTTCTGCACCTCACGGCCGCAGTCGGGACACTTGCCGTCCACCAGCTGCGTCTCGGTCCAAAAGGACTCGCACGGCGTGCAGTACCATCCCTCATAGTGGCCCTTATAGATATCCCCCTGCTCGTAGAGCTGGGTAAAAATCTTTTGCACGGCGCGCACATGATAATCATCCGTGGTGCGGATAAACTTGTCATAGGAGACATTCATCAGCTTCCACAGATCTTTAATTCCTGCGACCACCTGATCGACATATTGCTGCGGTGTAACCCCGGCCGCCTTGGCCTTTTCCTCAATCTTCTGGCCGTGCTCATCCGTACCGGTCAGGAACATGACATCGTACCCCTGCATTCGTTTGTAGCGCGCCATGGCATCCGTCATAACGGAACAGTAGGCGTGGCCGATATGGAGTTTATCCGACGGATAATAAATAGGGGTTGTAATATAAAATTTTTCTTTTTCCAACGCAATTCCTCCCAAAACGTAATGCAGGATCTTATTTTTAGTATAACACAATTGCGCGTGCGTTTCAAATCTGAGATGGATCAAGCAGTTTTCCCATCAGGAGGTTGTTTGCCTTTATCTTCAACTGACTGATCTGACGTTCAAAAATATCCCGCCGGCCGGTGATAGAGTAGAACGCCGCACTGCAGACAAAATCAATGATAATATCTTGCATCGCTTCCCTTGCCTCCGATCCACGGATATAATCCCCGATGATCTCACTGAAGTGATGGATCAGATGCAGCTTATCTTTACAGTACTCTGTCGCATTGCGGAATTGAACAAGGTGGCACATGAGCGAAATCCGTTCCTTATTTTCATATACGGACTTTGCCATAAAATCGAGAAATGCATCCGTTCCATCCTCCAATAGATACTGTTGCAAGCCGATGTTGATTGTCTTATCGATTTCCGCCATCTCGCGATCTAAAACGGCCTCCAACAGGTCCTCCTTGCCCGCGAAATAGTGATAAATTGCACTTGGCACCAGATTGGCCTTTTGCGCAATCATTTGTACGGTTGTAGCCGCATAGCCGTTGTTTGCAAACAATTCCTTTGCCGCTGATAAAATCCGTTCAATGGCATCTTCTCTCATCTGCTCAAATTTATCCCGTTTATTATGACGAACCGCCATTGGAATCTTCTCCTTTCAAATGTTGTCAGCACAGATCGTAAAATGCAACTCGAAGTTTTTTCCTTTTCTCATCCTATATGGGTCGTGCAAGCAGGCGACACCGGGCATATCCCCGCCCACCCCACACTGGCAGGCGTCGATATGCAGTACGGTATCGTCCCCATAGGCAAGCTCATGCAGATGCGCCGCCCGGTCCAGCGCCAGATCGCTGTACTGGTGCGCCGCAAAGTTAAACCCATCCGCATCGCCGGAGACGAAGCGGATCCCGCCGCTATTCCCCGAAAAGCTGAGATCACGGACACCGGTCCGATTCCCATTCTCCTGCGGGCGCATATAGCGGTGCTCCAAAGACCGGACGTCGCTGTGGTATACGCCGAGCGGCGATCCGGTG
>USLQ01000127.1 GCA_900555545.1 uncultured Oscillospiraceae bacterium
GGGGAGCCGGTACATCTGACGGCGCGCGAGTACGGTATCATGGAGTACATGATGCAGAATCTGGGGCGCGTGCTCTCCACCCGGCAGATCTATGAGGCGGTGTGGAACGAGCCGTCCTTTCAGACGGAAAAGACCGTCACCGTGCACATCCGCCGCATCCGTGAGAAGATCGAGATCAATCCAAAGGAACCGACTTATTTAAAGGTGGTGTGGGGAATTGGTTATAAAATCGAAAAACTCCCGTAAGGTAAAAATTATTAAAATTATCGCTGTAATCCTGGCCGTGATCAGCGGAACAGCAGTGTTGTTTTCCGGGGCGTTTATAGCAGCAAATAACACTATGCTGGAAGAGCCCGGTAACACACCAGAAGTGCTGCTGGATTCTCAGAAACGCCATGAGCCAGGGTTGTTTGTTACAACAGCTCCTATGGGGTATCAACTTTTAGATGACATTATAGCTGTGACTGAAATCCTAAGGGACTATGGTAACGAGGACTATTTTCAGAACGTATATCTCAAGCAGCAACGCGCAAGGCTGGAACAGGAGCGTGATAACTACATTAGGGATCGAATTTCCGAATACGGCTTTCAATATCAGGATTATTATAGTAATGAGTACACGACATACGCATCAGAACCCGCAGAAGAGGCAACCGCAGCCGATGGCGGATATGTTGAAACAACCAATTATATGGGAACAACGGTGACTGATCCAAATTATGAGGATGCCTATGCCTATTGGTCGCAAGAGTTTGATTTAGAGGGTAAATATAATCAAATTATAAATGATGTTCGCACTAAAATAAGCAACTTAAATTCGTTGGATAGTTTAAAAATTTACGCTGTAAATAATGCAAACGGCTTTGTCTATACGAATATGAGCGAGGAAAATCCCATCCAGACCATTCAGGCCTATTCTTTTTCACTGTGTTATCACACGAAATCAAACGAGGTAGAGCGCTTCAGCAAATTGCAAAACGAAGTGACAAACACCCGCCTGGAGAATAACTTTAATATAGATGGAGATATGGACATCTATCTTGGGATAGACACAGTCAATATGGCTCCCGGAACAGTTGGCGATCAATATGGTACATACTGTACCTCATTTGAACTGTGTATTAAGGTTTTGGATGTTGTCCAACCACTGTTGCCGGTAGCCGGGATCATCTTCCTGGTATGTTTGGTTCTGGCGATTATTTTGGCTGGTCACGGCCCGCTACCCGAACCCAACACGGAACTGTACCGTCGCAAAATTCTACGCTTTGGCGGTACAATCAGTGGGCGTGAGCCGGTACTTCGTAATTTCCTTGATGCCATACCCAACGATGTGCATTTAATTTTGGGACTTGGACTGTCGTTCGGCTGTTCGGGATATGGAATTTTTTGGTCTTCTGATCGCTTTTTCTATCCATCTTTGGTATTAAGCGCCACGCTAACTCTGCTGCTGTTTAGCTTCACCTTTACTTTGTTCTTTGTGGAGCTGTGCATGTCCATCTCCCGCAACGCCAAAGCCGGGCATTACTGGCAGCGAACGCTTCTGGCGTCCATGGGCCGCGGGTTCAAACGACTGGGCAAGTGGTTCAAATACCAGTTCTCCCCGCTGGGGCACCACTTCAAGAGCCTGCCGCGCTATATCCTGCGGCTGCTGATCGCCTACTTTATCGTGATGATCCCGCTCTCGTTGATTCCGTTTTTGCCCATTCTCGTCAATATCTTTGTGGTGCTGTTCCTGTGGCGCTCCATGGGGTCGCTCGACCGGCTGATGAAGTACGCGCACGAGATCCAGTCCGGCAACCTGAACGTCACGATCGATACCGCCAAATTCCCCAAGTGGATGGTCCCCTTTGCACAGGATATCATCCACCTGCGCGACGGGATGCAGGCCGCTGTGGACGAGGCGCTCAAGAGCGAACGGCTCAAGACGGAGCTGATCACCAACGTCTCGCACGATTTAAAGACTCCGCTGACCTCCATTATCAATTACACCGGCCTGCTTGCCAAATGCGACATCCCGGATCAGCAGGCACAGGATTACATCGCCGTGCTCCAGAACAAATCCGACCGGCTCAAACACCTGATCGAAGATCTGGTGGAGGCCTCCAAGGCTTCTACGGGCAACATTGAATTCCACCCGATCCGGTTGAACCTGTATGAGATGGCCGTGCAGGCCGTGGGGGAGAATGAGGACGCACTGGCCAACCAGGGTGTGACCGTGTGTATCAACGAGCCGGAGCAGCAGCCGGTCGTTCAGGCGGACAGCCAGAAGACCTGGCGCGTGGTGGAAAACCTGCTCTCCAACGTGCGCAAGTACTCCGTACCCGGCACACGTGCGTACATCGATGTACGCACCGAGGGATCATTCGGCGTGCTGACGGTCAAAAACATCTCCCGCGAGGAACTGAATATCAGCCCGGAGGAATTGATGGAGCGCTTTGTGCGTGGGGATGAATCCCGATCCACGGAGGGCAGCGGACTGGGCCTCTCCATCGCGCAGAACCTGTGTGAAAAACAGGGCGGGCAGTTCACAATTGAGATTGACGGCGACCTGTTCAAGGCCACAGTCCGCCTCCCCCTTGCGCAGGAACAGTCCGCGATACCAGAGTCCATCCAAACTCCACCAAAGCCCGCTCAACCGTAACGAAATTTTCCTGAAATATTAACGGACTGTACATCTTTTCCTTTTATTGGTGCAATAAACTTCCTGTATCATAGGTGCATCAACAGAGAGGAGGTGAACCAAGATGAAAAAGCCGCCCTGCGCGGTGGTATGCGTCACCCAGCAGGCTTCCTGCAAACGCCTGATCGAAGCGGGCAAGAAGATCTCCGACGAGTACGGGATGCACCTCGAAGTTTTGAATGTGCAGCCAGCCAAGGACTGCTACTCCCCCGATCCGCAGGCAATGGAGCTCCTGCATGAATCGTGCCGCAACGTTGGTGCGCGGATGAGCGTCTATTTTAGCGACAATCCCGCCATTTTGACGGCCAGCTTTTTAAAAAAAGTGAATGCCTCCGTCGTGGTGATGGGATTCCCCAAGGACAGCGCATCCCCCTTTATCGCATCCGTCCGGATGCTGCTGCCGGATCTGCCAATCACAATGGTGGACGCGGACAGCAACATGTACCACATGACAACCGGGGAGGTTCCCGCCTCCGTCATTCAGCCCAAAAGGGCATAGCCCCTTTTTTCATATATTTTTTTCATTTCTTTTCTTTCCTCTTTTTTGCAAATCGGCGGAGGCTAAATAGCCTCCGCCGATTTGTCTATCCTGTAAAGTCCACCAGGCATATTGGGGCTTTGGCATGAATTCCAACCCCAAGTACATACACTTACAGCAAAGCCCCCGAGAAAAGATTCTCGGGGGCTTTGCTGTGAGATTGGTATGGTGACCCGGACGGGAATCGAACCCGTGTTACCGCCGTGAAAGGGCGGTGTCTTAACCGCTTGACCACCGGGCCTTAAAATTTCAGCGGGGAGTACTTAGAGCGGAACTCCCCGCTGGAAAGTGGTAGCGGTAATTGGATTCGAACCAATGACACTCCGGGTATGAACCGAATGCTCTAGCCAACTGAGCTATACCGCCATATCACACGCCCGTTTTCACGGGCGAATAATATTATAATCGATGTTGCGCGGGTTGTCAATACTTTTTTATGTTCTTTTGGCGCATGACTGGAATTTCAACTAAAGATAAGCTGGCTGTGTTTTTGCTCGATCTTGCGCAGGCAGCTGCGCTGGGCGGAAGCCTTTACCGTAACATCATATGCCTGGGCGCAATCGCGGACAAGCGTATCAAAATCCGCCGCCTTGAGCCCCCGGAGGACGTCAGATCTGTTGGCCTGATAATAGCTGTTATCCTCCGTGTAGGGGTCCAGCCGGACAATCACATAGATATAGTCCCCCAGGCGGATGACGGTGGCCGTATCCTGCTCCAGCGCATGGACGGCCTCAAAAAAACCTTCCGGATACCCCTGGGAGTCCGCATTAGCGATTCGCACTGCGACACTCTCATCCGCTTCCGTATCGCCGATAGACTCCAAATAATCGTTATAGGCCGTGTTGATATCCGTACCGTCGTTGATCCGTTCAGCCATGTTATTAAAGGCGCTGTCCGTAGCGGCACGCTCTTCCTCGCCCATGGGAACGGAGCGCCCCTCCTCATCCACACTGGTATAATAGCCGCTGATGGCGCGAAATACGATGTAATGCGCCTCATAGTACTGGCGCAGCTGCTCCTCCGCAACAGGAGTGGCGCCGCTCTCCCCATAGAGGGCGTTCAGGATCGCGTCGCGATAGGCTGTACTGAGCTGGATTTTATAAAAAGTCTGTTTGGAAACGCCGATCGACTCGTAGTAGCGCCCATAAAGACGCCACTGGTCATTGACCGCGATGGATACCTCTGATTTCTCCGCAGTGGTGAGGGAACAGTTATAGGTGCGGAACAGGGAGTTGACCGCCACATATTCGGCACACAGTTCCTCCGCCCGGTCGTATAGGGCCTGGGTGGAGATCTCCCCTGCGGGCGGCTGCATTTCCGTTGTGCTTTCCTCGATCGCGTCTGTCTCCGAAGGGGATGTCCCAGTCACCGGAACGGCAGAATCCACAGCGGTCGTGGCAATGGTCCCAGCCTCGGTTGCGCCCTCCGCCTCCATCCCGGCGGACATCTCCTGCACGGCA
>USLQ01000128.1 GCA_900555545.1 uncultured Oscillospiraceae bacterium
CCCCCCCTGCCGATGGTCGACTCCTATGAGCCGACGGACGACGGAGAATCCCCGCTGGCCAAGATGACCGAGTGGGTCAACACCACCTGCCCCAAGTGCGGCGGTCCTGCCAAGCGCGAGACGGATACCATGCCCCAGTGGGCCGGTTCGTCCTGGTACTTCCTGCGCTACTGCGATCCGCATAACAATGAGGCGCTCGCCTCCAAACAGGCGCTCGAGTACTGGACGCCTGTCGACTGGTACAACGGCGGTATGGAGCACACCACGCTCCACCTGCTGTACAGCCGTTTCTGGCACAAGTTCCTGTACGACATCGGTGTGGTACCGACCAGTGAGCCCTATAAAAAGCGCACCAGCCACGGCATGATCCTCGGCTCCAACGGCGAGAAGATGAGCAAGTCCCGCGGTAACATTGTCAACCCGGACGAGATCGTGGAGCAGTATGGCGCGGATACCATCCGCCTGTATGAGATGTTCATTGGCGACTTTGAAAAGGCCGCCCCGTGGAATTCGGACTCCATCAAGGGATGCAAACGCTTCCTGGAGCGCGTGTGGGGCCTGACGGATATTGTCACGGACGGCGAATACAGGCCGGAATTGGAGGCCGATATGCACAAGGCTATCAAGAAGGTCACCTTTGATATCGATAACCTCAAGGCCAATACGGCTATCGCCACACTGATGACACTTGTCAACAGGTTCTATGACACCGGTGCCGTCATGCGTGGGGAGCTGCGAACCCTGCTGATCCTGCTCAACCCGCTGGCTCCGCATCTGACGGAGGAGATGTATGAGCAGCTCGGCTTTGGCGGCGAGCTCAACGCCCAGCAGTGGCCGTCCTACGACGAGGCCAAGTGCGTGGATCAGACGATCCAGATTGTCGTGCAGATCAACGGCAAGGTTCGCGCCAAACTCGACGTCCCGGCGGAGATCTCTCAGGAGGAGGCGCTCAATGCCGCGAAGGCAGACGCGCGCGTTCAGGAGCTGATCGCGGGGAAGACCGTCGTCAAGGAAATTTACGTCAAGGGCAAGCTGGTCAACCTGGTTGTGAAATAAAGCCTTGACAAGTGCTTGTTGTCGGATATATAATAATCAAGTGTACTTCACAATATACCCCTGCATATTTGCGGAGGGAGGGAAATAAATGAGCCAGGTCAAAGTTCGTGATAATGAATCTCTTGAGAGCGCACTGCGCCGTTTCAAGAGGCAGACTTCCAGGGATGGCGTCATCCAGGAGGTCCGTAAAAGGGAACATTACGAAAAGCCTTCGGTCAAGCGCAAGAAGAAGTCTGAGGCAGCTCGTAAGCGTAAGTATCGATAATTCCCGGGAGCCTGCCGGCGGTCCAAGCCACGGCAGGCTCCTGCTTTTTCATACGGAAAAACCGACAAAACATTACAAGGAGGGCGCTATGTCTACACGAATGCCAAAATACCGGTTTCGGCGGTTGGCCGATATCACTGCGGATGACCTGAGAAAAATGGGCGCACTCGGCGTGGGACTGGATGTCGACAACACCACCGCCTTTGACAGCAGCAACGAGTTGATCGAGGGGGTGGCCGAATGGGTGGAGAAGATTCGGGCGGAGGGTTTCCCGATAGTGCTTATTTCTAACGGATTTAAAAAACGTGTCCGGCCCGTGGCGGAACAGCTTGGGCTCGATTACATCCCGTTCTCCGTCAAACCGATGCCGTTCGGCTACTGGCGTGCGGCCAGGCGAATGCATATCCCCGTGGAAAAGCTCGCCTTTGTCGGGGATCAGCTGATTACCGATATCCGCGGGGCAAATCTGGCCGGCGCAATCCCCGTCTATGTCGATCCCGCGCGCAAGGAGGAGCGCCTGGTAAAGCTGTTTATGAAACGGCGCACCAATGAGCGCCCAATTTTGGAGCGCTTTGACCGGGAGTTCCCGCACCGTAATTTTCGCCACAGGGGGGAGAGTTCTCATGAAAAAACTGAAGATTAAGGTCCTCAACGGCCCCAACCTGAACTTGACCGGCGTGCGTGAGCCCGCTGTCTATGGCAGTGAGACGCTGGAGGATATCAACCACAGGATCGCAGAGCATGCAGTTGCCCGGGGAATTGAGTGCGACTTTTTTCAGTCTAACTCCGAAGGGGCGCTGATCGACGCAGTGCACAGCGTCCTGCTGGACGGTTATGATGGCGCCGTCATCAATGCGGGCGCATATACGCATTACAGCTACGCCCTGCGCGATGCGATCGCAGCGACTGGCAAGCCGTTTGCAGAGGTGCACATGTCCAATATCCACGCGCGCGAGGAATTCCGGCACACCTCCGTGATCGCGCCTGTCTGCGCGGGATCGGTCATCGGTTTTGGCGCGCAGGGGTACATTCTGGCCCTCGACGGATTGGAGGCGCTCTTATGCGGTTAAAAGTGGAATTGCTGCAAGGACAGCTGCCTGTTGGCCAAGGGGCGCTGATCTGCTATCCGGAAAGCCGGCGTTATTTTACGGATTTTATTTCTTCCGCGGGATTTTTGATTGTTACGCGGGAGCAGGCGCTCTTTATGACAGACAGCCGGTATATTGAGGCGGCGCAGGCTGCCGTCCCGGCTGGGATCGAGGTGCGGGAATCCGGCGCATTGGATGCGAAGGTGCTTCAGGAGCTGAAAATTGAACGGCTGAGCATCGAGGCCTCCCATACAACGATCGCATCCCTGCACAGGCTGGAAAAGGTATGTTCCGGGATTGAGCTCGACACCAGCGATTTTCTCGACGGCGCCATCGGTGAGCTGCGGGCGGTCAAATCGCGGGATGAGGTAGAAAAAATTGTGCGGGCCCAGCGCATTGCGGAGCGCACACTCGAAAAAACGCTCGCCATGATCCGTCCCGGCGTTACGGAGCGGGAGATCGCCCTCTCGCTCGACTTCAATATGCTCTCCATGGGGGCGGACGGCCTCTCCTTTGAGACGATTGCCGTCACCGGGGAGAATTCCTCCAAGCCGCACGGCGTACCGGGGAATCGCGAAGTGCGCGCAGGAGACTTTATCACCATGGACTTTGGCGCGGTGGTGGAGGGGTATCACAGCGATATGACCCGTACCGTGGCCGTCGGTTCCGTGGCGGAGGAACAGCGCAGGGTGTATGATACGGTACTCGCCGCCCAGGCCGCCATGCTCGATGGCCTGCGGGCCGGGATCACCTGCGCACAGGCGGATGCGCTGGCGCGGGACGTGATTGTGCAAGCCGGGTATGGGGACTTTTTCCGCCATTCGGCGGGCCACGGCGTGGGCTTGGAGATTCACGAGGCGCCCTTTGAGGCGCCGCGCTCGCAGGAGGTGCTCCGGGCCGGCAATGTTGTCACGGCGGAACCTGGGATCTACCTGCCCGGCCAGTTTGGCGTGAGGATTGAGGATATGGCCTATATCACTGCCTTAGGCATTGAAAATCTGACTCAGGCGCCCAAGGAACTGATGGTGTTGTAAGAAAAATGGCCTGTGGGGCTTGAAAAATGAACGCCGATCGGTTAAACTATTAGAGGACAGTTCTGCCTAAAAACGGCAATTCTATTTTCGGAGGATTCACATATGATTTCAGCAGGAGATTTTAAGAACGGTGTCACCTTTGAGATGGATGGTAACGTCTATCAGATCATCGAGTTCCAGCATGTTAAGCCCGGTAAGGGAGCGGCGTTTGTCCGTGCGAAGATCCGCGACGTGATCGGCGGCAGTGTGACGGAGCGCACCTTCAACCCGAACGACAAGTATCCCACCGCCTTTATTGAGCGCAAGGATATGGAGTATTCCTATGAGGACGGCGGCCTGTATTATTTTATGGATCCGGAGACGTACGACATGATCCCGATCAATGGGAGCGATCTGCCGGACAGCTTCAAGTTCGTCAAGGAGAACATGACCTGCAAGGTCCTCTCCTACAAGGGCAGTGTGTTTGGCGTAGAGCCGCCGAACTTTGTCTCCCTTCAGGTGACCAAGACCGACCCCGGCTTTAAGGGCAACACGGCCACCAATACGCTCAAGCCCGCCACAGTCGAGACCGGGGCGGAGGTAAAGGTACCGCTCTTCATTGAGGAGGGCGAGATGATTAACATCGACACCCGTACGGGAGAATACATGTCCCGCGGCGAATAATTTTTTACACATGATTGAGATCTGCCTGGGCGGATCGAAACGGAGGATTTATGATGACGGTTTCTGAGAAGGTAGCCTATCTGAAGGGCCTGATGGAGGGTATGAAGCTCGATGAGTCCAAGGACGAGGTCAAGCTCACCCAGAAGATTATCGAAGTGCTGGAGGATATGGCGCTGACGATCTCCGATCTGGAGGACAGCGTAGATATCATCGGCGAGCAGGTCGACGCCGTTGACGAGGACCTGGACGAGCTCGAAGGCTATGTCTATGACGACGAGTGCGATGATGACTGCTGCTGCGATGATGACGATGTCTACGAGGTCAAGTGCCCCAAGTGCGGCAACATGATCTATGTGGACGGCGACATCCTGGATGAGGGCGAGATCGACTGCCCGTCGTGCGGGGAGAAGCTCGAGTTCGATATCGATTTTGACGCGGACGAAGAGGACGGCACCGAGGACAAATAAGGCGTTTTAACCGAATTTTAACAAAAGCTGTGCGTTTGAACCGAACCAGTAAAAACGGACAATAGACAAAAAGCCCCCTGATGTAGGATAA
>USLQ01000129.1 GCA_900555545.1 uncultured Oscillospiraceae bacterium
GGGAAAACCAGCCTCTGTTTTTCCTATTGGCTGATGTTGTACCCGCCTGAGGCCGTTGACTATGTCGTTGTGCATGAGTTGGCACATATTGTACATAAAAATCACTCGCCTGCATTTTATCGCCTGATTGAGCAATATCTTCCGGACTATCGGGAGAGAATAAAAATGCTCAAGCGGTGAATTTTGGTTGACAATCGTCCCGCTTGAATATAGTAGATATTATCTTGATTTGTAGGAATGTGGATTGGAATTTGAAAGGAGCTTTTATATGCGTATTTATCAGGATATCACCCAGCTGATCGGCCATACGCCGCTGATGGAATTGGTCAACTATGAGCGCGAGCAGCGGCTGAACGCCAAAATTTTGGCAAAGCTCGAGTACTTTAACCCCGCGGGGAGCGTAAAGGATCGTGTTGCCGCCGCAATGATTGACGAGGCGGAGAAGAGCGGTAAGCTAAAGCCGGGCGCTGTTCTTATTGAGCCCACCAGCGGGAATACCGGTATTGGTCTGGCGGCCGTTGCGGCGGCCAGAGGGTATCAGGTGATCCTCACCATGCCGGAGACGATGAGTGTGGAGCGCCGAAACTTGCTCAAGGCGTACGGCGCCCAGATTGTGCTCACGGAGGGCGCGCGTGGAATGGCCGGAGCAATCGAAAAGGCGGAGGAGCTCGCTTCTCAGATGCCAGGCAGTATGATTCCCTCCCAGTTTACCAATCCCGCCAATCCACAGGCTCACGTTGCAACCACCGGGCCGGAGATTTGGGAGGATACGGACGGGAAAGTTGATTATTTTGTCGCCGGGGTCGGTACAGGCGGTACGATCACGGGTGTGGGGCAGTATCTAAAGTCCAAAAATCCGGACGTGAAGATCGTTGCCGTGGAGCCATCCGATTCCCCCGTGCTCGCAGGAGGCAAGTCGGGCCCGCATAAGATTCAGGGGATCGGTGCAGGCTTTGTGCCGGAGATCCTTGATACGTCCGTATATGATGAGATTATTCCCGTGGAGGCGGAGAATGCCTTTGCGGTGGGGCGTATGCTGGCGCGCCACGAGGGGATTTTGATCGGGATTTCTTCCGGCGCGGCTGTGTGGGCTGCCGCTCAAATTGCAAGGCGGCCGGAGAATGCGGGCAAAAATATCGTTGCCCTTCTGCCTGATACTGGGGAGCGCTACCTCTCCACACCGATGTTTGAAGAGTGAAAATTTTGCAGGGCCGCCGGATTTCCAGCGGCTCTTTTTTATTGTAGTGAACTGCCCTGTCATGACGATCCGGATCTGTTCATATGATAGACCATAAGGCGGTGGTTTCATGGATCAGGAATATCAATCGTTCGATTTTACTGGGGAGGATACACTCACACAGCGCCGGATGGAACGTGCGGAACGGGCAGAGCGGGCTGCGGGCGCAGGCACGGAACGGCCCCAGGGCAGAAGCTTTACATTTATCGTTGGCGTTCAAATGGTTCTGTGCATCCTTTTGAGCGGAATTCTGGTGGCACTGTATTTTGCCCGGCCGGAGACCTTTGACCGGCTGAAGGCATCCTATCTCGCCCTCCAGTCCCAGGAGATCACAGCCCAACAGGCCTCCGCCTGGTGGGAAAAAGTCCAAGATGTCATGTCACACGGCGTGGGCGATGACCTGCTGGAGGAGAACGGGGCAGATGTTGGTGCAGGCGGTGCGGATATATCGCTCTCGGACAGCCTGAAACTGCCGGGGGACAATATGTCTTTTTCACCTGTTTTTGTGACTGCTCCGGCAGTGCTCCCTGTCAATGGGACGGTATCCTCGCCGTTTGGGGCGCGTGTCCATCCCGTGACAGGGGAGGAGGGATATCATACAGGGCTTGATATTGCGGCCAAGGAGGGGACGCGTATCGCGGCGGCCTATTACGGTACGGTGTGCGACATCTCGGAGGATGAGGTGAGCGGAAAGTATATCATCCTCGACCATGGCAACGGACTCAAAACTTTCTACTGCCATTGCAGCGAGATTCTGGCGGAGAAGGGGGCTGTCGTGCGGGCCGGGGAGACAATTGCCTTTGTGGGGGCGACCGGACAGGTGACCGGCCCACACCTGCACTTTGAGGTCCGGCTGAATGGGGTCCGGCACAACCCCGCCTATATCTTAGCAGGGCTGCTTGATGGCATTTAAACTCCGTGGTGTGGATATCCGGCTGGATTTCACCTTTGCCGCCGTGTTGTGCATTCTGCTGATTGTATTTCCGCTCACCGCCGTACTCTGTGTGCTGGCTGCCGTCCTGCTGCATGAGCTGGGCCACTTGCTGTGTGCGGCGCTCTTCCGTGTGACGCCCGATGCCTTTGTGATTTCCGGCCGTGGCGTCGGGATTACGATGAATCTGGACTGCCTCTCCGACAGGCGGCGCTTTTGGGTTGCTCTATCCGGGCCGGCCGTCAATTTATTGTTGGGCGGAGTTGCCGCTCTGTTCGGGTTTCAAGCCGCGATCGGGATTTTCAACTTGATTCCAATCCCCGGATTGGATGGAGGGGATCTGCTGCAAATCCCGTTGGAGCGGCGCCTCGGCGGCAGTGCGGCGGAAAAGGTGTGCCTGATTGTCGGAGGATTCGCCCTGTTCCCCGCAGCAGCAGCTTACTTTCTCCTCCTGCTCCACGGTATGGTCGCCCGGCGCTCCCTGCTGGTGTTCGCATATCTGGTTGTGTTGCTGTGTGCCGAAGCCCCGGGTTGCCAATCGCTGCCAAAGGCGGTATAATAATTTGAAAACATCGTGTATGCCAATAATAAAGGGCTTGCAAAACAGAGCTGTTTGTGCTATCATAATTAAGCATTTGTTTTCCGTCGCTGATCCGGCGACGTGGAGATATGCCGCAAGACATATACACGGACGGTCCGCTTATCGTTGAATCGGGTAATGAACGTCTGGTAAAATCAAGGAGGAAGTTATGGACGCATTAAAATTGATTGCTCAGGATTCCATGAAGGAGAACCTGCCGGACGTTAAAGTTGGTAACACTGTCCGCGTATGGGTAAAGATCCGCGAGGGTGAGCGCGAGAGGATGCAGGCCTTTGAGGGCACCGTTATCGCCATTAAGGGCGAGGGCATCTCCAAGACCTTTACGGTCCGCCGCGTCTCCTACGGCGTCGGTGTGGAGAGGGTCTTCCCGTTCCACTCCCCAAATGTTGGTTCTGTCGAGGTTATCCGCGCTGGTAAGGTCCGCAGGAACAAGCTTTACTACCTGCGTAACCGCGTCGGTAAGGCCGCCAAGGTTAAAGAGCAGCTTTAATGTGAAGGGACAGCAATGTCCCTTTTCCTTTATCTATATTTATGGCGCCGGTACATCCGGCCAGAAGGCGATCTGATGAGAAAGCAGCAGGAATATTTAGTCGTTTTTGAACACGCAAAAAATCATAAATACACCTCTTTTTATGAGATAGCGGCCACATTTGTCACCGCCGTCATTTTGCTGCTTGCTGTTTTCGCCTTTGTCGTCCGGCCGGTCAGTGTGTCTGGCAGTTCCATGGTCCCGACACTCTCTGACAAGGACTGGCTGCTGATCTCTCAATCCACAAGCGCCCCGGAGCGGGGGGATATTATTGTTGTCAACGATACGGCACAGCTGCACGAGCCGATCATCAAGCGAGTGATCGCTGTTGCGGGGGATACCATTGACATCAACTATGAGACAAGCAGCGTTACTATCAATGGCTCCCGCATCAGTGAGCCGTATATTCTGGAGGAGATGGATCAGCCCTCCAACCGCTCGCTGCTCAAACTCCCCTTGACGGTTCCGGATGGCTACGTGTTTGTCATGGGGGATAACCGCAACATTTCGCTGGACAGCCGGTATACGGAGGTCGGGCTGATTGACGTACGCGAGATCCAGGGGCGTGCCGTCGGGCGCGTGTTCCCACTGGGTCACTGGAGTATCTACTGAGAGGTAAATTATGGATAAGATCAATGATATCCGGGAGGGGGCTGGACAGGCTGTCCCTCCGCGTGCAGCACAAAAACGGGGAGCCACGGCGCTCTATGATGTGGCGGATGTGGTCGTTTCCGCCATGATTATCATCATGGTGATTTTTATTTTCTTCTTCCGATTTGCCGGGGTGACAGGAGGATCCATGCTGCCCACGCTCCATGATGGAGACTGGCTGGTTGTGTCCAGTGCGGCGTATGATGATCCGCAGTACAAGGATATCGTCATCGTCACACAGCCCAATTATTTTCATGAGCCCATCGTCAAGCGGGTCATCGCCACCGGTGGGCAGACTGTCGATATCGACCCTGTGGCCGGGATTGTCTATGTGGACGGTGAGGCGCTCGACGAGCCCTATACGATGGAGCCGACCTATACCCTTGATGATATCCAGTTCCCCCTGACGGTTCCGGAGGGGATGCTCTTTGTCATGGGGGATAATCGCAACGACTCGTCGGACAGCCGTTCCTCTAAAGTGGGGCTGATCGACCAGCGGTATGTCCTTGGTAAGGTCTCCGGCCGTTTGATGCCGCTCGGCCAGTGGAAGGTGGAATAGTATGGCTGATTTTCAAAAGCAAACGGTGCAGTGGTTCCCGGGCCACATGGCGCGTACACGCAGGCAGATCAAGGAGAGCCTCCCGCTGGTGGACGCGGTGACGGAGCTGCTTGACGCGCGTTGCCCGATCAGCAGCCGGAACCCGGAA
>USLQ01000130.1 GCA_900555545.1 uncultured Oscillospiraceae bacterium
ACCAAACGGAGCCAGCCACAATCCGGCCTTGAGCCCCTTGCTATGGATCAGCTCCGCCGCCGCACGCATGCCGTCCGGGAACTCCTTTTGCCTGATGGAGAACCAGTCCCCCACAGCTGTCTGATAGCCGTCGTCGATCTGGAACACGTCAAATCCGCCGTGTGCGGAGAGTGCATCAAGATCCCGGCGGATAATATCCATATTGATCCCGGTATAGTAGTTATACCACGTAGTGTAGCCACAGGTGCGCCCACTCGCGGCTTTGGTGCGCCCATCTGTTCAAAATAACGATCAAACACCGCGTCGTATGTACCCTCGATCGCCGCTAAGGAGAGCAGCTGCGTTTCGCGGTCAAACGTGCCCCCCTCCAGTTCCTTCTCTACCCATATGGTATCCCGCCGCGTGTCGAAAGTCAGGATCGTATATCCGCTCCGCTCGCTGAGCGAACCCAGCAGGTATACGTCATTTCCCCGCCGGACATATCCGTAGGAATACCCGTAACATACGCCTCTTCCGCGCGGATAGGCATGGAACGTGGCATCCCCGGCCCGGTTTACCCCCAGTCGATGCGCCATAGGGGACTTCATATACAGTTCCGTCAGGCGGTTGTAACCGCGCATCCTTTCGTTTACACCGTATTCCCGCGTGTCAGTCCAGGACTGGAATCCATTTGAAAGGATGCGATCCTCCCGCTGGAAAGAGAAGGGAAGCCGGATCTGGAATCGCGCAATGCGCACCGGACGCGATGGCAAAAGGGTGATATTTAGTATATTCCCCTCCACCGTACGCCTCAATTGCACCACATCATCCCCGGATGCACTGCATCGTACAACTTGGCCGCCGTCCGCCTGATACTCCATCGTAACGCCAGCCTTTGAAAAATCAAAGCCGTTCATCTTAAAATCCCTTACTTGCAAATCGTTTGTTGTGTGATATAATAATATTATCACATGAAATCACAAATAAATATAGATAAAATAACATAAAATATGAGGAATATCAAATGAATATTTCACAATTGCCCCTTCTTGACACAGATAGCAAATCTCACAATGCCGTAATCGGCGAAACCGGCTATTCTCCCGGAGATCACGCGGTAACCCTGTGGCCCTTTTATGATGCATCACTGCCGGTCAACATTATGGTGATCGGGGAGACGCGCTGCCGTCCGGATTATCACGTCATTCGCCCAAACTCCCGAATCATGGCGATCGAATACATCACCGGGGGGGCCGGAACGCTGGAGATTAACGGCAATTCCTACAGGCCGGAGCGCGGCTGCGCACTCCTGCTGACAAAGCATAGCACGCACTCCTATGCGGCAGACCCTTCGGACCCATGGCAAAAGCGCTGGATTGTATTTGACGGCCCATTTGTACAGGCCATGATCGACTCCTACCTGCCCCGGGATCTGTATTGTTTCCCCAACTGCAATCTGTTGCCCTATTTCCATGAAATGGATCAGCTTGTTCAATCGGACAAAGGCAACTACCACCGGCTGCTGGAAAAGCTCTCCCCCATCCTGTATAAAATCATCCTGCACCTGCACCGAACCGTTACCCAGCAGGAGCTCTCCCTGCCGGAGCGGATCCGCGCTGTTATGGACTCCCAGATTGAGGGGAAGCTCTCCCTGGAGAGCATCTGCTCCGAATTCAACTACTCCAAAAATCATATCATTGCCCTGTTTCGCAATGCATACGGCGTCACCCCATACCGCTACTTTGAGGCAAAAAAAATTGATGTGGCCAAGCTCTATCTCAGCAACACCAATTTTTCCATTGAGGAGATTGCCCAAAGGCTGGCCTATGCGGACCGGAACTATTTTTCCAACTGCTTTAAAAGGCACACCGGATCCACACCGGCGGAGTACCGCAGGCAGTACCAGTACCTGGGATAGGAATATCAAAAAGGCGGGGATTTTCCCCGCCTTTTGTCTGTTTTTAATTCACGCTGCGACAATTGTTTTAATCAGAAAATAGATGATCACTACCACGCCGAGCACAATTCGGTACCATCCAAATGGCTTAAAGTCGTGCTTTTTGATAAAGTTCATCAGGAATTTGATTGCAAACATGGAGACGATAAACGCCGTGACCATACCGATCAGCAGGATCGCAAGCTCACTACCTGTGAACAGCGGCAGGCCGGCCTGGTACTGATCGATCCCGTAGGAGCCGATCTTCAGGATGCTGACGCCGACCATTGTCGGGATCGCGAGGAAGAACGTAAACTCTGCGGAAATCGCACGGGAGCATCCGATGATCATCGCGCCCAGGATCGTGGCGCCGGAACGGGACGTACCGGGGACAATGGAGAGCACCTGAAACAGGCCGATCAAAAACGCCGTCTTGTACGTGAGGTCGTTGAGCGTATTGATCTTTGGCGTGCGCGGCTTGCGCTCGATCACCAGGAACAGCACGCCGTAGACGATCAGCATCAGCGCCACGACCACATAGTTCATCAGATATTCATCCATGATGTCGTTGAGCAGCAGGCCGATCACCGCGGACGGGATGCAGGCCACAACCACCTTAAACCACATCTGCCACGTATCGCCGCGCTCCTGCTTGGTCTTGGACTTGAATGCAAACGGGTTCAGCTTGTGGAAAAACAGTACCACTACGGCGATGATCGCGCCCAACTGAATCACATACAGGAATACGTTCATGAACGCCTCGCTGACGTTGAGCTTGATGAACTCATCCACCAGGATCATGTGGCCCGTGCTGCTGATGGGCAGCCATTCCGTGATGCCCTCCACAATGCCAAGGAAGATCGCCTTTAAAATCTCCAAAAATTCCACGGTCAAAATCCCTCCGATTTTTATCTTTTCAAAAACTGGGTTTTATTGTATCATACGGGCCGATCCATTGCAACCGCCCAGGCCCTGCGGCAAGGGAATTTATCAAAATTTAATGGGACTCTCCCATCCCTATCCCATGTGACAGTATATTACGCCCCACCGCCTGATATACGGCAGTTCTTTTACAGGCTCGTACGAGCCCTCCAAAGATATCATCCCACGCACACAAAAAGCCCGTGGAGGCGAACCCCCACAGGCTTTAGAATAAATTACACCGTTTACGGCCTCACGCCACTTCGGCATCGGGGGCCGGTGCGTCGGGATCCTTCGCCTCGCCATGGCGGACGAACAGGATGCACAGGAACGCAAGCGCAAAGGCAATCGGGCTGTAAATGAACAGGGACCAGTACCCCATACCACCGGGCTGTGTGGTCACATCAAAGATCGCACCCATCAAAATCGGGGCAACGATCGACGCCGTAAAGGTCGCCGTATAATAGTAACCGGTAAACGCGCCGATCTGCTCCTCCGTGCCGATCTCCAGCACAATGGGCAGGGTGTTGATATTGACCAGCGCCACACATGCGCCGCCGCCAACCAGAGCGATCGCGATCATCACCCAGATAAACCCTTCAATCTTTCGCGTTGCAAAGAAGAGTAAGAACAATACGAGTGCCCCTGCAAGGCCGATCAAAATCGTCTTTTTGCGGCCGATCTTCTGCCCCAGTTTACCGGCCGGTACGGCAAAGATCATCAGGGAGAGCGCGAACACACCCATGAGCAGCGTGGCCATGAATTCCGTCACACCCAGTTCCGTTGTCGCAAAGGTGGTAAAATACGTCTGTATGGTCTCCGACCCATTGAAGACAAAGAACAGGCCGACCAGCATAAAGAACAGGCTCACCTTCTTGTCGCGGGAGAGGCGGAGGTTCTTAAACTTCTGCTTTTCACGCTTCTTTTTCTCCGCCAGTTCCCTGGCCTCTTCCTCCTCCGTCATGCGGCGGTCGGCAACGCTGCGCAGGCGGTTATCCGGCTCCTTAACTTTGGTCATGACGACAAGCAGGCTGATCAGCACCACAATAGAGGTGAAGGTAAACACGATCATACGGCCCATCAGTCCGTCCTCAATCTTCAGCACGCTGGTGAGGAACATACCGCTGACCATGCCGAGGAAGGTGCCGACGCCGCCCATCAGATTGATGACGGCGTTGCCCTCGCTGCGCAGGGCGGGCGGGGTCAGGTCCGGCATCAGGGCAACTACCGGGGACCGCCAGGTGGACATCACAAAGTTGAACAGAATAACGCACAGCATCAACGTGACGACCGTCTCCGCCGCCGGGATCAAGATGAACAGCAGCGCTGAGATGGGCATACCGATGAGCAGGTAGATCCTGCGCTTACCAAATCGGCTGTGCGTCCGGTCGGACAGCCGGCCGAATAGCGGCTGGAAAATCACGCCGAAAATATTATCGATGGTCATGATAAAGCCGACGAGCACGCCCAGTATTCCCCGCTGCATGACAAACTCCACATTGCGAAGCTGTTCATTTAAAATCAGTGGCACATAGGCATTGTACACCGCCCACAGGGCCGAACTCGCCAGAAAGCCAAAACCGATCAAAAAGGTTTTCTTATAATCCAATTTCTGCTTTGTCTGCGGTACTGTCTCCAAACTTCTCCTCTCCTGTCCTCGTAAAGATGAATCTGATTTAATTACTTTTAAATCTCTTTGATTATAACACCATAAATATCCGATTGCAACAAAAAAAGCCGTGCAAATTGGACTGCCCCAGTTTGTACGGACAGCACAAAAAAGCCCCTATGTAGGAAATATT
>USLQ01000131.1 GCA_900555545.1 uncultured Oscillospiraceae bacterium
GGAGTGCGGCGTAATCAGGGACATCATGCCCCACAGCGCCACATCCTGAAAGGAATAGGTCATATCCCATGCGATATAGACAAAGAAGATGATCAGCATGGCGGCAGTCTCCCCCACGCCAAAATCGACAAACATCAGCGCTGTCAGCAGGCCGATCACAACGGCAAGCTTGCCGAGGTACGGGTGCAGTTTGTTGCCGTTTTTGAATTTATGCCGGTCGATCAACGTCCCGACAAGCGGATCATTGATCGCATCCCACACACGCACGATCCCCATCATGGTCCCTGTACTCCCGGCGCTGATGTACAGCACATTGGTCATAAAATAGTTGAGCCACTGGCTGATCATCCCATAGGAGGCGTTCTGTCCGGCGAGCGCAGCGGAGTAGGCAAACAGTTCCCGATTGGGGACATACCCCTCTGCGGCCTCTTTACTAAAAAAGAACTTGAACGGATTGAGTGTCTTCGGCTTTTTCATTTTCTTTTCTCTCCCTTATCCCGCGCCAGGGAATATTACTTTGACATATTCTATTTTAGATGTTTCCAACTTAACTGTCAACAAATAATATAAAATTTGATGATTTTAAAATAATTTTATTCAGAATGAGCATGAAAAATGCCGCGCTTGTGACGCGGTATTTTTGCAATGATTAAATAATTTTAAATTGATGTGTGATCACACACTTCTCGGACCTTCTCTCGCAGGGCCAGAAAATCCTCAAATGCATCCGGCTTCTGGCCCGGATTGCGCAGTAGCGCCGCCGGATGGAAAGTCCCCATCATCAGTGTGCCATTTTTGTCAAAAAATTGGCCGTGCTGCCGGGTGACCCGGAAATTCGGGTCGATCAGCCGCTGGGCGGCAATGCGCCCCAGGCAGACGATGATCTTGGGCCGCAGGAGCTTCACCTGGCTGCGCAGCCAACCAATACAGGCCTCCTGCTCCTCAGGCTTCGGATCCCGGTTCTTGGGTGGACGGCATTTGACCATATTGCCGATGTAGATGTTTTTTTTGCGGTCCAGCCCGATGGCGTCTAAATATTTATCCAGTAGCTGCCCGCCGCGCCCGACAAAGGGTTCGCCCTGCAAATCCTCATTTTCGCCTGGGCCCTCGCCGATGAACATCACCTCCGCATCCGGTACGCCCACGCCAAAAACCACATTGGTGCGCGTCCGGCACAGCTCGCATTTTTCGCATTTTAAGCACTGCTCGCGCAGTCCATCCCATGTCAAATCCATTAGTAGCCTCCAAAAAAGTTGGTAAAACCAGTATAACATAATTGCAAATAAAAGTCATTGGGTGTAAAATAGAATCAAATTTAAACTACCCTGCAATTTTTGCAGGATTTAACGGAGGCAATCATTCCATGGATAAACCAATTCTGCTTGAAACATCTGCCCGCCATGTCCACGTCAGCCGTGAGGCGCTGGAGACGCTCTTTGGCCCGGGCTACGAGCTCACGAAGAAAAAGGATCTCTCTCAGCCCGGGCAATTTGCCTGTGAGGAGCGCGTCGCCGTTATCGGTCCGAAAGGGCAGTTTCCTGCGGTATCCATCCTTGGGCCGGTTCGCAGTGCGGTACAGGTGGAGCTCTCCGCCACGGATGCGCGTTCCATCGGTGTAAAAGCACCCATCCGCGAGTCGGGGGATATCGCTGGCAGCGGCGCGTGTAAAATCGTCGGCCCCAAGGGGGAGATCGAGATCAGCGAGGGCGTGATCGTGGCCAAGCGCCACATTCATATGACGCCGGCGGATGCGCAGGAGCTGGGCGTGGCGGATAAAGACGTCGTCTGTGTCGAGGTCGACAGTGACGGCCGCTCTCTTGTGTTCGGCGATGTTGTCGTCCGCGTGAGCGAGAAGTTTTCCCTCGCCATGCATATCGACACCGATGAGAGCAACGCTGCAGGCGCTGTACCGGGCATGACGGTCCAGTTGATCTGAGCGCTTCTTTGCTGGAGAATACTAAATAAGACCTGCGGGATCCCGGTAAGGATTTCGCGGGTTTTTATTTTGTTGAAATGAAAATTTGGTAACACTGTGGTGACAACATTTTACAGTTGTTTACAGAATGATTGGATTTGTTTACTTTCCAGACGGGATAGTTATAATGGAGTTAGAGCGGGAGGGCTTCCCTGCTGGACGATGACAATCCGATGGAAAGGATTGTGGATGCGATGTCGTTCAATACTCTTTTGCGACTGGTACCGGCTACTGACGCTTGGTGTGGCACTGACGGCCTAATGAGGCTCGTCTCTTTGATGAGTGCGGCGGCCAACTACTCCAATGCTTTCGGCTGGGTAGTTGTCCCTTCAGTGGCTGCTGTGAACAGATTGGGAGCCGAAATATGAAAGACAGTATGGTGAAAAACTATTGAGAAAGGGGTGGCTTATATGCTGCAAATTGTGATGAACTACCTGTATATCTTTATTGGCCCATTCATTCTGGGGCTGATCCTGAGATTGATTTTTTACAAGTTCCGCAAGGGATTTATTGTCGAGATCCTGTGTGCCGTCCTGGCTGTCGTATTGTGGGGAGTGGCGCTTCTGGTGCCAAGTTACGGCAGCGAGGCGAACGCCCTGCTGGCACTGCAGGGGACGTGCCTGACTGTCGGTGCTCTGATTGCGGAGGGGATTGTCCGTCTGGTGCGCCGGTAAAATCAGGCTGTCCGATCGTGAAACATCGGGCTATTTCTATTTGTCGGGTGTGCTATACGCCGTCCCGCAGCAATTCCGCCGTCTCCGCGATCCCATATGCGAGGTTTGAGACAACCGGCCCGCACAGGCTGGGGAGGGACCGGGCGAGCGGGGAGAGATCGATCTGCCTAATATAATCCGGCACTTTTACAGTGCTCTCCCCGAGCTTTTCCACGGGGCTGGCAGCCGCAGCCACGGCCTGTTCCCCAAAGGAGACCGTTCTGGTCCGATCCGCAGCCGTGCTTGCGCCAAAGGCGAGTGCGGCGGCGCACAGGATCAGGATGACGCTTGCGGCATAGCTGCTGAGCAGCCGGCGGACATTCCCGCGGGCTGCCTTTGTTTTGCCTGTTTTTCTGGCCATGGGATCCCTTCCTATTCTTTTACTACATAGTTTTCCAACAGGGCGGCGAGCGCCTTGCCGAGCATCCGGCCGGAGTAGGCGGCCTCATCCAATGTGTTTGCGTCGCTGCCCATCTCAATCAGCAGGGAGCAGCGCGATTTGTGCATGTTGTACTCCCGTGCGCAGAAGAAGAGCGGCCGCACCAACCCGGGGAACATCTCCTGGCAGTATTTTTGCAGTTGTACAGCAAAACGCAGGTTGTATTCCCAGTCCGGGAAATCGGTGATATCTTTCTCCTGACATCCGCTGATAATCATGATTTGGGCGGCCTTTTTTCCATCGATTACGGCGGTTGGCGCGACCATCGTCCCGTCAGACTGCTTGATGGCGTCCCGGTGAATGTCCAGGATTACCTGGATCTCCGGATATTGTTCCATATATTTGTCGATTTGATCCTCCGAGCGGTAGTATGCCCCGGAGTAGGTGGAGTCGTAGATGTTGGTGTCGTGAATCACGGCAAATCCCGCCTTCTCCAGTTGGTCACAGATCTCATCGCCCACGCGGACCATATTGCGCTTGGGGTCGTCGCTGCGGGTGATATAGGCGTCGGAGTAGGTATCACGGTCGAGCAGCATGTAGCTCTCTGTCGTGTGCGTGTGAAAGATGAGGATATGCGGTTTGGATTTGTCGGTGATCGTCAGGTCAACCGGTTCATTGAGCACCTTTTCCAGATCCAGCTCATGCTCATACGTCTTGTTCTGGGCCCATACGCTGCCGAACACTTCGGTCGCATTGTTGACCGTGTAGGTCTGCTCGTCGATTTTTCCGCTCACCGGGAGCGCGTCAATCTCTGCCTGTTCGGCATCCATCAGTGCCTGTATGTCATCCGGGGTGTAGTTGAGCGCTTCCTCGGTGGATGTATCTGTGTCTGTATCCTGTTCACTGGCGCCGGCCTGTGTTTGAACGGCTTCCGTCACCGGGGGCGGCTCCGCTGTCGGAGTCTCTGAGTGAAGTAGAGCGCTGCTCCCCTCCGGCAACAGTGTTCCAGCGCTGACCAGGGCGATATTGCCCAGATAACCGCCTCCAAAGGCAGCTGTCAAGATTCCGGCTGCGGCCACAAAGGCTGTACAGGCCACATAGATGGATTTTGGCGTTCTGCGCCGGTCCTTTTTCTTTTTTCTTCCCGCAACTGCGTACACGAATTTCACTCCCCGGCAAAAACTGTTTTACCCATTTTATGCGGAGGAGGGGAGGATTTATTCCGATGTGATCGCCATCATGTCCTCAATGGAAATATGCGGCTGGAGCGCCCGGCCGATGGCGAGCCCCACCAGCTTGGCGGCGTGCTCGACCAGCAGGTCGATCTCCCGCGGCGTGACGACCATACGCGCCCCATTCGGTTCGACTGCATGGGATAGCTCCGGATCGTCGGCCGGATGATGGGTCAGCTCTGCGGCCAGCGTCAGCGCATCCACTACGGTTGGGACGCCGATAGAGATCACCGGAACCCCCACTGTATCGCGGTCGATTCGTGCACGGGTATTCCCAACGCCGGATCCGGGGGCGATCCCCGTATCCGTCATCTGGACCG
>USLQ01000132.1 GCA_900555545.1 uncultured Oscillospiraceae bacterium
GCGATGCACACCGCGTCAAACACACTGTCATTCTGGCAGCACTTGTGCGCCGCCACACCGGCCACACCGCCGGCGCCAATCAAAAGAACCTTTCCCATGCTGTTCGCACCTCCAATAAATCTAAAAGCTTTTAACCAAGCATAATCAGTAATTCGCGGATGATTTTGCCCGCCACGGCGGTGGAAACGCCGCTGATATCATAGGCGGGCGCCAGCTCGTTGACGTCCAGGCCAACAATGTTCAAATCGCGCAGCTTCAGGCAGGCATTCAGCAGCTGCATAAAGCTCACGCCGCCCGCCTCCGGCGTCCCAGTCCCCGGGAACACAGACGGGTCAAGCACGTCCAGATCAAGCGTAAAGTATACCGGCTGATTCCCGAGCTGTGCCACAACCTGATCCAGCCCTTCAAAGTCAAACATCCGGGTCTGGACATGATCCTTCCCCCAGACGAACTCCTCCCGGTCGCCCGAACGGATGCCAAATTGAAAGATCCGCCCGTCGCCCACAAGCTCATGGCAGCGCCGCAGCACACTCGCGTGGGACATCTGCTCCCCCAGGTAGTCGGCGCGCAAGTCGGCGTGCGCATCAAAATGGATGATGGACACGTCCGGGTATTTCTCCTGTACGGCGCGGAAGGCGCCGAGCGTCACCAGATGCTCGCCCCCCACCATAAAGGGGAGTTTGCCGTCATTTAGAATCGTACGGGCCCGCTCCTCGATCTGGCCGAGTGCGGTCTGCGCGTTGCCGAACACGAGCTCCAGATCGCCGGAGTCAAACACCTTTTTCTCCGTGAGTTCATCATTCTGATAGGGGCTGTATGTCTCCAGCCCAAAGGACTCGCTCCGGATCGCCTTGCAGCCAAACCGCGCGCCGGGGCGGAAGGAAGTGGTCGAATCATACGGCGCGCCGAAGAGGACAATTTTGGCCTCGCCATATTCGCAGTCGCAGCCGATAAAGGTCTCGATATTTTTTTCCATCAGCAGCCCTCCAGAATATCCTTAACGTAACTGGGCAGCGCAAAGCAGCCGCGGTGCAAATCCGTGTTGTAATAGCGGGTCTGGATCTCGAGTGCGTTCCACTGCTCGAGGTGGTCATTGACCGGCTCGATCCCATCGGACGCAAAACCGAACAGCCAGTGCCCGGACGGATAGGTGGGGATGTGCGCCTGGTAGACATAGGCGAGCGGGAACGTCTTGGAAATTTTACGGTGTTCGCGGTAGACGACCTCCGCATACTTGCCGTAACAGGGGGTCTCATGCTGGTTGACAAGGATCCCGTTGTCGCGGATGGCGTTGTAGCAGCTGCCGTAGAACTCGCGGGTAGAGAGCCCCTCGCCCGGACCAAACGGGTCGGTGGAATCGACGATAATCAGATCGTACTCCTCCTCGCACCGCCGTACATAGCGCACTCCGTCCTCAAAGTGAAGGGTGACACGCGGGTCATCAAAGCCCATGGTCAGCGCCGGGAAATACTCCCTGCACACCTCGACCACCTGCTGATCGATCTCGACCACGTCGATCTTTTCCACATAGGGGTACTTGACCAGCTCGCGCACCACACCACCGTCCCCCGCACCGATCACCAGCACGCGCCGGATTTCGGGATTGGCCGCCATGGGGACATGCACCATCATCTCATGGTAGATAAACTCGTCTTTCTCCGTGAGCATCACCGCACCGTCGAGCGTGAGCATCCGCCCAAACTCCGTGGTGTCAAACACGTCGATCTTCTGGTACTCGCTCTCCCCCGTGTAGACCTGCCGGTCAATGCGGATGGAGAGGCTGACATCCGGCGTGTGCTCCTCCGAATACCAAAGCTCCATTATACTCCCTCCACAACCTGTATCGTCTCCAGCGTCATGTCGCGCGTGCCCGTAAGCAGGCAGCCCTTCTCCTTGGCATACAGGATATAGTCGATGATTTCCCGGGTGATCAGCTCCCCGGGAGCCAAAATTGGAATCCCCGGTGGGTAGCACATGACAAATTCTCCGCACACACGCCCATTGCATTCCTCCACGCGTACACCCTTTTTGGCGGCGTAAAACGCTTTGCGCGGCGGCAGCTTGACAAGCGGCGTGATATACTCATGGTCGAACATGCCGGCCGGATCACGGGAATAGCGGCGCTTGATCTGAGTGAGGGCTGTCACCAGCCGCTCCACGGCCAGCGGCGTATCCCCGACCGAGACGATCGCCAGGATATTCCCGATATCGCCGAACTCCACCTGGATATCGTACTCATCCCGCAGGATATCATAAACCTCGATCCCCGCCAGGCCAATATCCCGCACGTAGATCGAAAGCTTCGTGGTATCAAAATCATACACAGCCGGATCACTACACAGTTCAGTCGAATAGGCGTAATACCCACCGATCCGGTTGATCTCGCCCCGGGCATAGCTCACCAGATCCTGCACCTTTTGGAAGATGGCCTTCCCCCGCAATGCCAGATTGCGCCGCGAGATATCTAAGGAGGATAGCAGCAGGTACGAGGCGCTCGTCGTCTGCATCAGGTTGAGAATCTGGCGAATATAGTCCTTGTTCATGCCGCATCCCGTGAGCAGGATGGAGCTCTGTGTCAGAGAGCCCCCCGTCTTGTGCAGGCTGACGGCGGCCATATCCGCACCGCACGCCATGGCCGACTTGGGCAGGTTGTCCCCAAAGTAGAAGTGTGCCCCGTGCGCCTCATCCACAATCACACGCATCCCATGCGCATGGGCCAGCTTGACGATCTCCTCGAGCTCCGAGCAGATGCCATAGTACGTCGGGTTGTTGACAAAAACAGCGCGCGCATCCGGATTGGCCATGATGGCGATACGCACATCATTGACTGTCATCCCCAGTGAGATACCGAGCTTGCGGTTAACACCGGGATTGACGTACACGGGCACTGCCCCACAGAGGATCAGCGCGTTGATGGCACTGATATGCACATTGCGGGGCATGATAATCTTATCGCCGGAGCGGCAGGTTGCCATGATCATCGCCTGCACGGCGGCGGTTGTCCCATTGACGATAAAAAAGGCGTTCTCCGCCCCGAACGCCTCCGCCGCCAACTCCTCCGCCTGTAGAATGACGGAGGTTGGGTGGCTGAGGTTGTCCAGCGGCTTCATGGAGTTGACGTCCACACTCAGGCAATCCTTGCCGAGAAAGGCGGTCAGCTCCGGGTTGCCGCGGCCCTGTTTGTGACCGGGCACGTCAAAAGGGACTATTCGGTTGGAACGGTAACGTTTGAGCGCTTCAAACAGCGGTGCGTCATATTGAGTGAGATGTGCCATTTTGATCCGCCCCCTGTCCGGTATCAGTTGTTTTTGGAAAAGACGTTCCGCCCGCTGAAGATCTCAATCATCTCGCGGCGGAGGCTGTCCGTAATATCAAGGCGTTCGCGCGGGAGCAGCTCATAGGCATCCACGTTGAACAGATAGTTCTGCAAAACGATCTCCTTGATCATCATTTTTGTATGGAAAATATTGGCCTCATACAGGTTGATATCCGCCGCATCGTAGCGGTGCAGCGTCTCGGCATCAATATAGTCCTGAATCGAAGTCATATCATGATCCATGAACAGCTTGGTCCCGTCCACATCGCGCGTAAATCCGCGCACACGGTAGTCGATGGTCATGATATCGGAATCAAAGCTGCCGATCAGATAGTTGAGCGCGTTCAGCGGCGTAATCTTACCACAGGTGCCGACATCGATATCCACGCGGAAGGTGGCGATAGATGTATCGGGGTGGTACTCCGGGTAGGTGTGTACAGTCAGATGGCTCTTATCCAAATGGGCCACCACATCGCGGCCGTTTGTAATGTTGACATCCCCTGCGGATCGCCTTCCCTCACAGTCCTCGCCAGGCAGGCCCTCGGAGATCAGGATGGTTGCACTCGCGCCCTGCGGCTCATAATCCTGCATCGCAATATTGAGCACGTGCGCCCCGATCATCTCCGTGACGTCGCAGAGGATATTCTTTAACCGCTCGGAATTATATTGTTCATTGATATAATGGATATAATCCCGCTGCTCCCTCTCACTCTTTGCATAGCACACATCATAGATGTTAAAGCTAAGTGTCTTTGTGAGGTTGTTAAAGCCGTACAAACTCAGCTTTTTTCCCAACCCTATCATCACGACCTTTCAATCACGATGGGCGGCAGATGCGCACGCCAATCCTATTTTAAATCATAACATAAATTATAGGGTGTTGGCGCGCAAAATTCAACTGTTTTTCGATAAAAAGTCCGAATAAAAAGCATGGGGTGCCTCCGCCCCGGCTGCGGAGGACGATCCGTCCGGTTCCAGGGGTTCCACTCCGGCAAAAAATCTGTTAAAATAAAGGCAGATCAACTGCGGAGGCATGTGCCTCCCGGGGAGGGAAATGAAGTGCATACAAAACAGCCTGCACGCACCCACAACCCATCTGGACGCACCCGGTGCATTGTTCTGCTGGTAACTGCTGCCGCGTACAGCGCCTTATTCGGCCTGACACGCCATCCGACCGCACGGGAGAGCACACTCTCCTGGATTGGCTACGACCACCCCTTTGGATTCCTGCTGTGGGGAGGGCTGATGGCGGCAGCCCTCTTCTGTAATC
>USLQ01000133.1 GCA_900555545.1 uncultured Oscillospiraceae bacterium
CTGTGATGCGCTGATTACCGGTGATGCCGGTCATCATGATTTTTTGGATGCGGAGGAGATGGGGATCACCCTGATCGCTGCGGGACATTACGAGACGGAGATAATTGTTGCCCCAGTTTTGCGGGATAAAATTCTGGAGGCTTTCCCTGCGCTGGATGTAGCTGTTCTGGCGGAACGCAATCCAATTGCCGTTGTGGGAGGAGGAGACAGCCATGGCGCTTGATGGCGTCTATCTGCACGCTTTAAAACAGGAACTGGCATCCATTGCGGCCGGTAGCCGGGTGGAGAAAGTCCATCAGCCCTCACGTGATGAGATCGTAATCCATCTGCGGGGGCGTAGTGGCGCGCGCAAATTGTTCATTTCCGTACGGCCGGACAGTCCACGCGCCCACTTTACCGACCGCGCCCCGGAAAATCCGGACAAACCGCCAATGCTCTGTATGCTGTTGCGCAAGTACCTGACCGGCGCAATCATTTCCTCCATCGGGCAGTGTGGGTTGGACCGTGTACTGACCATCGGGTTTGACGCTACAAACGAGATCGGGGACCGGGTTTACCTGACCCTATATATCGAGATTATGGCCAAGCACAGCAATGCCATCCTGGTCGATGGCAACGGCTGTGTGATCGACAGTGTCAAGCGGATTGATGCCACCAAGTCCTCCTATCGTGTCATCCTACCCGGTGTCCCCTATGTACTTCCGCCCCAGCAGGACAAACTGAACCTGCTGGAATGTGATGTGCAGGAGATTCTGGAGCGCGTCCGGGAGATGGGGGCATCCACGCTCTCCGGCGCACTGCTCAAGTGTATCCAGGGCGTGTCGCCGGTCGTCTGCCGCGAGGTTGTCTACCGTGCGGTAGGGGAGGACCTGCGCGTCGCGGAGCTCTCAACGGACGGATACCGTGCGGTGGGGGAACAGCTGGAGTGGTTGAAATCCTTGATAAATACAGCTCATTTTACGCCTTGCGTCGTTTTTGATGAGTCCGGTAAACCGCGGGAATTTTCTTTTTTGCCGGTTATGCAGTACGGATCAGCTGTCCATATTAAAAGGTATGAGACTCTTTCAGAGGTGTTGGATGATTTTTACTACGAGCGCGATGTGGTGGAGCGTACCCGACGCCGGGAGCACGACCTCTTCAAGCTGCTCACCACGCTGTGCGAGCGTGCGGCGCGCAAACTCAACTCCCGCCGCGCGGAGCTGGAATCCTGTAAGGATAAGGACGAGCTGCGTATCAAGGCGGAACTCATCAACGCGAATCTCTATCGGTTGGAAAAGGGGAGCCTTTTCTATGAGGTGGAGAATTACTACGAGGAAAACAGACCCGTACGGATCCCTGCCGATCCGGCTCTGACGCCGTCACAGAATGCGCAGAAATACTATAAGGAGTATCGCAAGGCCTTTAATGCGGAGAAGGTATTAGGGGCGCTGATTGAGGAGTCTGAGCAGGAGGTCGCCTATTTGGACAGCGTTTCCGACGAACTCTCCCGCGCACAGACGCGCCAGGAGATTGACGAGATCAGGGAGGAACTCGCGCGCAGTGGATATATCAAGCGCTCATCCGTCAAACAGCGGAAGATGGCCGCCCTTCCACCGATGGAGTTTGTATCCTCCGACGGGTACAAAATTCTCGTCGGCCGCAACAATCTGCAAAATGACAAACTTTCCCTGAAAACAGCCGCCAAGGGCGATCTGTGGTTTCACACAAAGGAGATCCCCGGTTCGCACGTAATCCTGTGCTGTCATGGATCCGTCCCGCCGGAGCGATCTATCCTGGAGGCAGCACAGATAGCAGCTTTTTACAGTAAGGCGTCTGGCAGCATACGTGTGGAGGTGGACTATACCTACGTCAAGGAGCTCAAAAAGCCTGTTGGCGCCAAACCTGGAAAGGTGATCTATCACACCAATAAGACGCTGCTGGTGGATCCAGCCCTCCCGCCGAATGGGAATATATGATAAATAACAGAGCGGAGACAACGTCTGTTGTCTCCGCTCTGAGTTATTTGAGGGTTTAGATTAGTCAACAGCAATATCGCCCTTGCTGTTGAGTGTGCTGCCCAGCCAGATCAGAATATCGTTAAAGATCTTGTCCCGCACGGTCTCATTCAGCAGATTGTGACGGCAGCCGGGGTAGAGGATAACCTCTGGCTGACGGCCCGATGCCTCAAGCTTTTCAACAAGATCAATGACGTTCCGGCCGTTACCACCCATCGGATCCTCTGCACCGCCGATAATCATCAGAGGCAGATCCAGCGGCACACGGGAAACCCAATCTCCCGCGGAACACTCCGTCTCCAGATCAATCAGATCCCGGATCAGCGCGTAGGTGAGCGGGAAGTTGCACAGTGGATCGGCCAGGATTTTATCCAGTTCCTCTGGATCAGAGGTGAGCCAATCGCTCGGCGTGCGCGCACTGCTGGCAAACTGATGATTGGCAGCGACGGTAAACTGTTTTGTCAGTCCCATAGCCTTTTTCTGGGGGCCAAGTTTTTCCGCGATCTTATCCACAGGCCCAACAGCCAGACGGGCGATCGGCGGAAGCTCCGATACGCCGCACAGGATTGCACCGTCGATCTCATGACCGAAGTGGGAGATGAATACACGCGTACAGGCCGCTCCCATGGAGTGGCCAAACAGATAGTATTTCAGATCCGGATACCGCCGGTGCATGATGTTGTAGAGAATATGCATGTCATCTACAATACGCAGCGCGCCGTTTTGCGCACAGGTATAGCCAAGCTCTTCCATGGAGTTGACGGAGAGCCCGTGCCCCAGATGGTCATTACCGCATACGATGAATCCATTTGCCGCCAGAAAACGTGCGAATTCGTCATAACGTCCCATATGCTCGCCAAGACCATGTGCCAGCTGAACGACGGCAAGAGGCGTTTGGGTATCGTCCTGCCAGATGACGGCATGTATTTTATTGGAACCGGTGGATGAGTTGAAATAGGCGTCCTTTTTGATAATAGCCATGATGCACCTCCGAAAATTCAAGACAAGTTTGACAATATTATAGCCTATTTTTACGCGATTGTCATCATTTTTTCCATCATCATAGGAAAAAATTCTCATTTTCTGGCTTAAAAGCAGTTTTTTACATGGATCAAAAATTATTTACAATATATTCATGCAATTCTGCGAAGGAATCTGCTAATATTGTAAAAGAGAATTGGCGGCCATAGTGGATGGTGATGAAAGCGTTGTTTGGTTATGTGAAGGCCTATAAACCGGAGATGAAAGTCAAGGACTATGAGGTCTACAAGGGAGTGTACTGTTCCCTTTGCCGCCAGCTGGGTCGCGACTATGGCATAATGGCTCGTATGGCGCTCAGCTATGATTTCGCCTTTCTCGCTCTGTTGCGCATGGCTGTATCAGATGAGTGCCCCGGTTTTGACAAGGGGCGATGTCCTTTTAATCCCATGGCAAAGTGCCACTACTGCCGGAGCGATCCGGGCGGGGCGCTGGAGATCAGCGCGGCATGTGTTGTTATTATGACATATTATAAACTGTACGATAACATCGCGGACAGTTCCCGCCTTAAGTCACTTGCGTACCGGTTGCTGTTGCCTTTTGCGGCCCGTGCCCGCAAAAAGGCGTGCCGCAAATTCCCGCAGGTCGATGAGATTCTGGGGGAGGCCATAGCAAGCCAGGCGCAGCTGGAGCGGGAGCAGTGCCCGAGTATTGATCAGGCGGCGGATCCGACGGCGCGTGCGCTTGCACACATCTGTAAGCTTGGGTTTGAGGGAACGGACCGGGAAGCGTATCTGGAACGGCTCGGCTACTGCATCGGCCGCTACGTTTACATCTGTGATGCCGCCGATGACTACGCGCAGGATGCCAAAAACGGCAATTACAACGTTTTCCTCCTGGAAGGAATGGCACGGGAGGAGGCATCCCATTACGCAGGCGAGGTGCTCAACCTCACTGTTTCAGAGGCGATCAACGCCTATAAGTCCCTCTCGTTAACAAAGTTTCAGGATATCCTATTAAACATCCTGTACGATGGAACATATCATGTGATTACGGAGATCACGGATTGCAGTCAACACCAAGAGAAACACAAAGGACGGTGCTCACGTGAAAAGCGCATATGAGATATTGGGCGTCAGCGAGACGGCTACAGATGAGGAGATCAAAGAGGCCTATCGCCGCAAGGCGCGCGCTTACCAGGACAATATGACCCCACACAACAGCCGAAAGATGGCGGAGCTGGATGCGGCCTATGATGAGATTATCAATTCCAGGCGTAACGGCCCCGGGGGATATGCCTCTGCTGGCTCATCTCTGGCAGATGTTCGGGCAAAAATTGCGGAGAACCGAATCGACGATGCGGACACGCTGTTGGAGGGAATCCCCAATAACGGCAGGAATGCCGAGTGGTATTTTTTAAAGGGAACGGTGCTCTACCGGCGCGGCTGGCTGGAGGAGGCCTCGCGCAATTACCGGACGGCATGTAATATGGATCCGGGCAACGCGGAGTACCGGGCCGCCTATAACAATGTTACGACACCTCGCAGCGGCGGGTACCGGCAGGCGGGGCCAAATGGGATGCCAAACCGAACAGGGTGCAGTG
>USLQ01000134.1 GCA_900555545.1 uncultured Oscillospiraceae bacterium
CCAGCTCGTCGCGCAGCCGCTCCGCGGGAATAAACCGGTCCGCTAAAAATTTCCGGGCAGCGGCGACTGCATCGCCCAGCTCCCCCTCCATCCGCAGGCCCAGCCGGCGGTCAAGGCTATCCACCAGGTCGGGATCCCCCTCCAGCAGCTTCAGGGCCAGGAAGCGGGCGTTTACACCTGTGCCCGCCTCCCGTTCCACTATGGGCACCACCCTGGCGGCGGCATTCTCGATCAGCTTGGGGAACCGCACGTGCAGGCACTGCCTTTTTTGCCGGTATTCCGGCAGGGTCTCGACGGCGTCCATCAGCCGCACCAATCCCCTTTTATCGCGGGCACAGGTGGCGACAACCGGAAAACCGAGTTTTTCCTCCAGCCGGTTCAGATCAATGCGGATCCCCTTCTTTTTCGCCTCGTCCATCAGGTTGACGCACACAACGATATGTTCTGTCAGTTGCGCCGTCTGCAAGACCAGGTTCAGCCCCCGGTCCAGACAGCACGCATCGCACACCACGACAACGCAGTCCGCGCCGTCAAACAGGATGAAGTCGCGTGCGACGGCTTCCTCCTCCGAGCGGGACAGGAGCGAGTAAGTCCCTGGCAGGTCGGTAATCCGGTAGAGCCTCCCGTGGTGCGTGCAGCTGCCGTCCGCCCGGGCTACCGTTTTGCCCGGCCAGTTGCCGGTGTGCTGGTGCATACCTGTGAGCGCATTGAACACGGTACTCTTGCCCACATTCGGATTCCCCGCCAGGGCGATCGTGCGGGAGAGGGCCTGTTCATCCGCCATGGCCATCCGCCTCCTTCCGCAGGGAGAGGCGGACTTTTTCCGCGTCCTCCCGCCGCAGGGCGATCACGGCGGAACGGATCCTGTAGGCCGTCGGGTCGCCCGAGGGCGCGCGCATCAGACAGGTGATGTGCGCCCCGGGTGTAAAGCCAAGCTCCTGCAAGCGGCGGCGGACGCCATCCCGCGCCTCCACCCCCGCGATATAAGCACTCTGCCCGGGAGCGAGCACATCCAGGCAGATCTGATCAACTGCAATCGGGTTCATGGAAAATCCTCCCGTATGTTTATTCTGGCTTCTCTATCCATCATACGGGCGACAGGCCGATTTGACACAGGACCGGGGCGTAAAAAAACAGGGCGGAACGAGGCCGCCCTGTGAAAAAATGATTTTTAATCTCCTCCGCCCAGATCACGCGTAGGGAAAACGCGCCTGTATGTCAAAAAGCGCATCAGCAGGCTGCCGGTCAACAGAAACGCCCCGCACAGCAGCGCCGCCATCGATACATCGGAGAGGTAGTGTGCGCCGCGCATGATCCGGGCAACAGCCATCAGCCCGATATACAGGGTGGAACCCAAAAAGCACGGTACGGCGAACTTTTTTAGACTGTCAAACGCCCGGCACAGATAATAGCTCAGCAGGATAAACACCGCCGATCCGGTGTGCCCAGAGGGAAAGGAATCGGCATGACTGTAGATCCCCATTGCATCACCGCGCTCATACCAGCGGGTAAAGGCGCCGAAATCCGTTGTCCCGATCATATCGCGCACCACGCCCGGATCCGTACCGTTCGAAAGGCCCTCGGCTGTCAAAAAGCCGTTGGAATACCCGACCATTTCGCGAAAGCGAACCCGGGAGATATACGCCTTGATGTCATTCAGCAGGGGGTACAGCACATAGAGAAACAGCCCCAGCAGAGCCAGGGGCTCCAGCTTGTTAAGTGTCTCACGCCTGGCGCGGGAGGCGATAAAAAACCCCAGCCCTGTCAAAATCAGGGCTAAGACGATGGAGCAGGCAATGCACAGCGCGGATCCGCTCACCTCGCCCTCCGGCCGTCCAGTAGCCCATACGATGATATACTTGACCAGGCTGTCCGTCTCCATCTTCCAACCGAAAAAGGCGAGCACACCAAAGCCGATGATCTCAATCCAATTGAACGCCTGATCACAGATCCGAAAGAGCTTTGTCTCCGCCTTTTCCCGGGAAAAAGGCCGGATGAATGGAAAAATCCTCCCGATGATCTCCAGGCACTCGTTCAGGCTGTGGCGTGTGAACAACAGCACAGTAAAGGCACACCCGCGCAGGACGTAGCGCGGGACCTCGGCAAAATATTCAAAGAAAATGCCAAAGTTGTTTTGCGGATTAACCAGCCGCTCACTCACCTGAAGATCATAAAATGTAGCGTACGCCAAGAGGCCACCGAACAGGGCAAAATAGAACAGATACAGCAGGAGCTCCGTACGCAGAGTAGATTTTGTGTTCATTTTCTTTTCCTCCTTTTTAAATTATTATATCAAAGCCCGTTCCAGCCATCAAGTTCCCGCCGCTCAGACGCGAGGCCCATATGCCGCTTTTGATAAACTGTCCCGTTTTATATCATTCCCGCCGATTAAGGACAAGTTGGATCTTGCGCCCATCACGCCGGATGAGGCCCGCGTCAGCCATTTTTTTCAGCTCCCGCATCATGGCGCTGCGGTCCAGGCACAGGTACTCCGCCAGTGCGGTATACGAAACCGGTACCGTTACCGTATGATCGGCACCCGTCTCCCCCAGCTGGCTGAAATACGTCAGGAGCTTGAGCCGTACGGTGGGCTGAGTGAGAATGTTGATCCGGTTGGCCTGGTGCTGCGCCTTGCGTGCGGTGAGCTGGAACAGGTTGCTGACCAGCTGGCTATGATGGGCACACGCCTTGGGGCACCGCTTGACAATGTGTTCATAGTCGATGAACAGCACGTGGCACGGCTCGCACGCGCACACGTAGTACTCCTGCATGTCGCCCGGCAGCAGGAAGATCTCGCCGAAAACGCTGTTGCAAAACAGTTCCTCCATCACGCTCTGGTTCCCGTCCGCATCGCAGTAATACAGGCGGGCGTGGCCGCGCATGAGCACCCCCAGTTTTTGCGGCCGGCTTGTATAGGTGGTGATGATCTCCCCTGTGTCAAAGGCCGCCTCGCGTGAGCGGAAGCAGAGATGCATCGCCGCCTGGCTCTCCGGGGAGATCCCGGTGAAAATCGTCAGCTCCTCCAATTTTTCACCCCCCTCTACGAGTCTCTCTGATGGATAAAAGCCCAAATATATAGTGCTTTTTCATCGGGTACCCACATGATATGCTCTTATTATACCGTATGGCTGTTGCGAGTGCAACACCTCTTGCAATCAGAATATGATATAATTTCAACTGTTTTTAAGTTATTGAGAAGGGAAAGCTGGCCCATGAAAATTATCAAACGCAACGGTTCGGAAGCCGTGTTCGACATCACCAAGATTATCGTGGCCATTACCAAGGCCAACAACGCCGATCCGCACAGCCGGGAGCTGAGCCAGGAGCAGATCGTGTCCATCGCCTCCGAGGTGGAGGCGCACTGCCAGGCCATGGGGCGCGCGCCGTCCGTGGAGGAAATCCAGGACCTGGTGGAGAACGGGATCATGGAGCAGGGCGCGTTCGAGGTGGCCAAGCGCTACATCCGCTACCGCTACACCCGCTCCCTGGCGCGCCGCGCCAACACGACGGACAACCAGATCCTCAGCCTGATTGAGTGCAATAACGAGGAGGCCAAGCAGGAAAACGCCAATAAAAACCCCACCGTCAACAGCGTGCAGCGCGACTATATGGCGGGCGAGGTGTCCAAGGATATCACACGCCGCATCCTGCTGCCGCAGGAGATTGTGGAGGCGCACGAGCAGGGGCTGATCCACTTCCACGACATGGATTACTTTGCCCAGCACATGCACAACTGCGATCTGGTCAATCTGGAGGATATGCTCCAGAACGGCACCGTGATCACCGGCACGCTGATCGAAAAGCCGCACAGCTTCTCCACCGCGTGCAATATCGCCACGCAGATCGTGGCACAGGTGGCCAGCAACCAGTACGGTGGTCAGAGCATCAGCCTGGCCCATCTGGCGCCGTTTGTGCAGGTCTCCCGCGAAAAGATCCGTAAGGAGGTCATCCAGGAGGCGGAGGAGCTCGGCGGGGATCTGTCGGAGGATAAAATCTCCGCCATTGTGGAACGCCGCCTGCGCAAGGAGGTCAACCGCGGCGTGCAGACCATCCAGTATCAGGTGGTCACCCTGATGACGACAAACGGACAGGCTCCGTTCATCACCGTGTTCATGTACCTCAACGAGGCGAAGAATGAACAGGAGAAAAAAGACCTGGCCATGATCATTGAGGAGACGCTCCTCCAGCGCTATGAGGGCGTCAAAAATGAGAAAGGCGTGTGGGTCACGCCTGCATTCCCGAAGCTGATCTATGTTTTGCAGAAGGACAACATCACCCCCGGCTCCGAATATTATTACCTGACAGAGCTGGCCGCCAAGTGTACGGCCAAGCGGCTGGTACCCGACTATATCTCCGAAAAGAAGATGAAGGAGCTCAAGGAGGGCAACTGCTTCCCGGTGATGGGGTGCCGCAGCGCGCTCAGCCCGTGGAAGGATGAAAACGGCAATTATAAATTCTACGGCCGGTTCAATCAGGGCGTTGTCACGCTCAATCTGGTGGATGTGGCGCTGAGCTCCGGCGGCGATATGGACAAGTTCTGGAAGATTTTTGACGAGCGGCTCGACCTGTGC
>USLQ01000135.1 GCA_900555545.1 uncultured Oscillospiraceae bacterium
ATGGCATACAGTCAAGCCCACAAGGGTTGAATAAAATACAGAAAAACCCTATACAGATACAAAAGAACCGCCCTCGCAGGCGGCCCTGTATCAAATAATATACAATTTTTATACACGGGTTTCCAAAAGCTTCAAAGCTCCGGCGAGCGAATACTCCCCCGCATCCGCCGGAACAAAAACGCTCTCCCCCTTGCGAAGCGGCATAACGCCGCCGCCGGATTCCAGCGTGCCCTCGCCATCCAGGACAACAAGGCTGACAAAAGAGGTGCCATCCGTACTAAAGGCTGCTGTACCCTCGACCTCCAATGTGCTGAACGTGAAAAACTCACATGACGCCTGGAGGGTAGAGGTGTACCCCGGGTGGTGTTCCGGCCTGCCGGACGGGCCAACCGGATGCCTGGGCGGCTCGCAGCATGTCACATCCAGCGCCTTGCCAATATGTAGCGCGCGCGGCTTGCCGTCCGCACCCAAACGGCCGTAATCATAGACACGATAGGTGGTATTGGAGTTCTGCTGCACTTCCGCGAGCAAGATCCCCTTGCCGATCGCGTGCAATGTGCCCGAATCAATAAAAAACAAGTCCCCGGGATGCACCGGCACCTGATTGACAACATCCAAAAGCGTATTGTTCTCGATGCGTTCACGGAACTCGTCCTTGGAGATGGAGTGCTTAAACCCATAGATCAGGCTGGCACCCGGCTCACAGTCCAGAATATACCAAGCCTCCGTCTTGCCATACTCCCCTTCATGCTCGCGGGCATAGTCATTATCCGGGTGCACCTGAACAGACAGGTTGTCCTTGGCGTCAATCAGCTTGATGAGCACAGGGAAAAAATCAAACCGTGCGGCATTCCGCCCCAGAACGGACTCCCCCTGATCCTCAATCACGGACTCCAGCGTACGGCCATCGTACTCACCGCCCGAAATGACGCTCTGGCCGTCCTTGTGGCAGGAGAGCACCCACGCCTCCGCCGCCTTGGCCAGATCCGTGTGGATGCCATAATCGGTTTTTAATTTTTCGCCGCCCCATATGTAATCTTTGACTGGCGGAATCAGTTTGACAGGGAACATGATGCAAGATCCTTTCATATCACAGATAGTATGCCTCATAAAATGAAACATCCGCTGCCTCTATTATACACAAAAAAGCCCCGGGAATAAAGGGGGAGAATTCCTCTATTCCCGGCCGGTGATAAAACGGTTCTGGCATGACATCCGCTGGCTGCACTCCTCCCTGGCCATGCAGGTTTTTTGACCTGTGACAATCTCCTCACACACGGTGACATTCTTCCCAACGGCAGGACAGTAGTGCTCATAATATTTGGTTATCGGATCCATTTGATCACCCCTCATCCCTATTATATTCAAAAGAAGGACAAATATCATCAAAAAAGCAAAGTTGCATCTTTTTGATTACAGGTGGAATATTTGTCCAATACTATTGATACAAATAGAAGGAGGCTGATAACATGAACGCTGTTGCTAAACTTACATCCACCGACTGGCTCAAAAAAAACGAACCGGTAAAATCCAAGGAAGAACACATTCTGGATGATATCCACACGTTATGCATCAATATGGAGCGGGCATATGCGCGGTTTGAGTTTGAACAGGATGCCGATCTGATTGAATCCTCGATTTATGAGATCAAATCTCTCAAGGCACAATACCGGTATCTGTTGCGCATGGCTAAGGAAAACGGCGTCACGTGCCCACAGACACTATTGACAAACTTTGAAAAAGAGGAAGCGTGGTAATATGGGGTAGAAAAGGCCTGCATCGCGGCGCTTGCTTTAAGCGCCGCCTGCATTGGAATCGCCTGCTGGAAAAGCCGGCATTTTATTAAGTACATATTGCTCAGCGCTCTATCCGGTCTGGCCGCCTTTTTTGCCGTCCAGCTGCTGGGCACAGTCACCAGCATTTCGCTCCCCTGCACGCCGCTGACGCTCGCCGTCAGCGGTATCGGCGGTGTGCCCGGCGTGATCCTGCTGCTGATCCTCGATCTACTGGTCCAGCTATAAAAACTTTTTGCGGCGGAAGATCAAAAGGCATATGGCAGTAATCACCAGGCTGACAGCGATGACGCCAAGGTAGCCATAACGCCACTGCAACTCCGGCATATTGACAAAGTTCATCCCATACCAGCCAGTGAGCAGAGTGAGTGGGGCAAATACTGTCGTGACTACGGTGAGGATGCGCATGATTTTGTTCTGTTTGAGATCAATCTGGGATTGATAGACCTCATGCACCTGCAAGCAGTATTCACGCAGGCGCTCCGTCTCGCTCAACAGGCGTGACACCCGGTCGGAAAAGCGGCTGAACAGATCCAGACTGCGGTCGTCAAAAAAGCCATTTTCATTCTCCTGCAAATCCTCCACCATGTCGGTCAGCTGCGCATAATAGGAGCGGAACGTCAAAACCTCCTTGCGGCAATGCATGATGGCCTCGTTGTCGTTCTCCGTGCGGTCATCCAAGATTTCGTCTTCCAGATCCGACAATTTATCCTGAATGGTATTCAAGTAGTACAGGTCGTCCTGAATCAGAGCTACCATCAGCGAGTATAAAAATCGGCCGATGTTCGGTTTTTCGAACGTGACGGTGAGGGCAATCCGCCGGACCAGTTCTTCCACGGTGTCCCCGTCGTCCACAAAGAGGATACCCTGGCTGTGGACACAGAACATAAAGTTTTTATACTCCATCTCCTGTTTCTTTTTGGGGACGGAGAAAGAGCCAAAAATATATCCGTTGATCTCATCCGCCTTACAGAAGCGCTCACGTTCATATCGCGTGAGCAGGCGGACATCGTCCCGAAAGATATTATCGGCCACATTTTCAAGCTCGGACATGGTACAGATCGTGACAATGCTGCGGTCACTCTGGCGAATTTCATTGACGTTAATCGGATCCATAGTGGTGGTCAGGCGATAGCTTTTCATTAGCGTCCCCCCTAATCTTCTGAAATATATTGTACCACAAATTTCCGAGCCTGAAGCAGGGAAGTTCATCCGCTGTTTATCAATCGAAAAAGAAAAGAGACGCACTCAAAATGCGTCTCTCACTATTGGTCGGAGTGTCGGGACTTGAACCCGAGGCCTCTTGGTCCCGAACCAAGCGCGATACCAAACTTCGCCACACCCCGTCAAAGGCAACGCTAAGATTATATAATAAACGCGCGACAAAATCAAGGGGTTTTCTAAAATTTTTTCAAAAAAAGGGGGTTGCATTCCGGGCCGCATTTTGATATAATAATTGAGCGATTCAGACATGGAGAGTTGTCCGAGCTGGTCGAAGGAGCACGACTGGAAATCGTGTAAACCTTAAACGAGGTTTCGAGGGTTCGAATCCCTTGCTCTCCGCCATAACGTTCAAATGGACAAGCCCTTGATAATCAAGGACTTGTCCATTTTTTTTGCCTTTTTGACATAAGTGTAGTGTTCCACCTTTATGTCGAAGAGAGCCACACGATTTTTTAATACCTTTTTGGAATCGTGTGAGTCACCTATTCTTGCAAAGGACGCCTCTGTGGTTCAGAGGCGTCCTTTGGCATTTACTTTGTCAATTTGTGATAGACCTTTTTGCCCTTGCGAATGATAGCCTGGCCATCCTTGAAATCCTCGTCAGTCAATTTCCTGAAAGCGTCCGTAACCTTTTCGTCGTTGACAGAGACACCGCCCTGTTCGACAAGCCTGCGGGCCTCCCCTTTAGATTTGGCGAGACCTGCCTTAACCATCGCGTCCAGCAGACCGATTGCTCCATCTGTGAAATCTTCCGCGGCTAATGCCGTAGTTGGCATATGCTCAGAGACTGCACCCGCCGTGAAGATTGCTTTGGCGGCAGATTGAGCCTTTTCCGCCTCCTCCTGGCCGTGGATCAGCTTTGTCACCTCATAGGCGAGCTTCTCCTTGGCCTGATTGATGGCGCTCCCCTCCAATTTGGCATACTCATTGATCTCCTCCACCGGGATGAAGGTGAGCATCTTCATGCAATTGATAACATCGGCGTCGTCCACGTTTCGCCAGTATTGGTAAAATTCATAGGGGCTCGTCTTATCCGGATCAAGCCACACGGCGCCATTCTCCGTCTTGCCCATCTTCTTACCATCGCTCTTGAGCAGGAGCTTAAACGTCATACCATAGGCATCCTTGCCATCCGCACGGCGGATCAACTCGACGCCACCGATGATATTGCTCCACTGGTCGTCTCCACCCATCTCAAGTTTGCAGTCATATTTACGATTGAGCACTAAGAAATCGTAGCTCTGCATGAGCATGTAGTTGAGCTCAAAGAAAGAGAGTCCACGCTCCAAGCGCTGCTTATAGCACTCAGCCGCCAGCATCCGGTTGACGGAAAAGTGAACACCGATCTCTCGCAGGAAATTGATGTAATTCAGATCAAGCAGCCAATCCGCATTGTTGACCATAATGGCCTTACCGTCACTAAAATCAACCAGACGGGACATCTGCTTGCGGAAGCACTCAACGTTGTGGTCGATCGTCTCGCGGGTCATCATCTTGCGCATATCCGACTTGCCGGATGGATCCCCCACCATGCCGGTT
>USLQ01000136.1 GCA_900555545.1 uncultured Oscillospiraceae bacterium
TTGGCGGCTGCCCAGGAGAAGCCGTGTGTGCCGGTTTCTACGCTCGAGGGGATCGCCTTTGCACTCCACGGCATGGAATGTGTTGCCTGCGCTGTAATGGATGCCCGCTGCGGGCAGGTATACACTGCCTCTTTTGACTGCGGTGGGGGCTTTACCCGTCTCTGCCCGGATCAGGCAATTCCGATTGAAGAACTGGGCGCTTTTTTAAAAAAGATTGAAAAAAGCATATTTTTTATAGGCGATGGGGCTGTGTTATGTTATAATAAGCTGAAAGATACTTTAGCCAACGCCCATCTGGCCCCGGAGAATATCCGATATCAGCGCGCGGGGAATATCTGCCTGCTGGCTCATAGCAGGTATGAGGGGGGCGGAGCTGTTCCACCGGATCAGTTGACGCCGACCTATCTGCGTTTGGCCCAGGCTCAGCGCGAATTGAAAAGGCGTTTGGCACAACAGAAAGGGGAAGGTCAATCATGAGAATTGCATTGGGGGCCGATCACGGCGGCTATGAGCTTAAGTGCGCTATTATGGATCATCTGATCGCCAAGGGATATGAGGTCAAGGACTATGGAACCAATTCCTGCGAGTCGGTCGACTATGCCCCGATCGCTGCGGAGACAGCCCGGGGGGTCGTCTCCGGCGAGTGTGATCTGGGGATTCTCTGCTGCGGGACCGGGATTGGTATTTCCATGGCGGCGAATAAGGTCAAGGGGGTTCGGGCCGCCTGCTGTTCCGACTACTTCAGTGCTAAGTATACCCGCCTGCATAACAATGCCAACATTCTATGCATGGGCGGCCGTGTTGTGGGCGTTGGGCTGGCACTCGAGCTGGTAGATGTCTTTTTGAATACGGAGTTTGAAGGCGGCCGCCATCAGCGTCGGGTAGACCAGATCGCCGCGATCGAAAACGGGACGCTGTAATCCATACTGATTAAAAATTCGGATCAACCGAAGAGAGGAAGTATAAAAATGGGCAACATTACGATTACGAATCACCCGCTGATTCAGCACAAGCTGTCCCTGCTGCGGGATAAGAACACCGGTTCCAAGGAGTTCCGGGAGCTGGTCGGCGAGATCGCTATGCTGATGTGCTATGAGGCCACGCGTGATCTCACCCTCAAGGAGGTGGAGATTGAGACGCCGATCTCTGTTGTAAAGACCAAGGTGATTTCCGGCAAAAAGCTGGCCTTCGTCCCGATCCTGCGGGCTGGGCTCGGCATGGTGGAAGGAGTGTTGACGCTTGTTCCATCCGCACGTGTCGGTCACATCGGCCTGTACCGCGATCCCAAAACGCTCGAGCCTGTAGAGTACTACTGTAAGCTCCCATCCGATATTGAGGAGCGCGAGGTCATTGTTTTGGATCCAATGCTGGCAACTGGCGGCTCGGCGACGGATGCCATCTCCATGATCAAAAAATATAGCCCCAAATCGATCAAGTTTATGGGGATCATTGCAGCACCGGAGGGGCTGAACAAGCTCTCCAAGACACACCCGGACATTGATATTTTCTGTGCGGCGCTGGATGAGAAACTGAATGACCACGGTTATATTGTGCCGGGGCTCGGCGACGCAGGCGATCGGATTTTTGGGACAAAATAGCGGCTATGAAGAGCGGATATTCCGCTCTTTTTTTGTATCTGATAGATTGATTGCGGATAAAAACAATATAGCGTGGGGGAGATACAATAAATAAAATTCTAACACAACTTTAATGTAAAAGGTAAAAAAAATATAAATAATTCTTGAACTTTTGGTGACACGGTGGTAAAATAGATAAAGTTTAAAAAAGTAATGTGGTAAAGTTTTGCGTTGGTTGTTGGGTGCAATGGCGGAATTTAAAAGCCGTGTTTAGTGGCCTGTGATGCCATGAATACAGGGAGTGTTCCGTTATTACTGTATAAATCTCTAATCTCATTCAAGAGGAGGAAGTATATGGGTAGTTTTAGTGTAAAGGAATTCCTCAATAGTAAAATTATCAAAAATGACGTTGGGGAAGAGACCTATCTGACCTGGCGCGAGTTGCTCTCCTATGCAGTAGGCCGCGGAGCGCAGGGAATGAACACGGGCATGACAAGCTCTAAGTATGTCAACTTTTTCCTGACGAATGTCCTGTTCAAAAAGCTTGCCGACCCGATGGGAACGGCCTCGATTATTCGTCTGTTCTGCGGGATCTTTGACGCGATCAACGATCCGATCATGGGCGTCATTGTGGACCGGACGCGTACCAAGAACGGTCAGATGCGCCCTTACATCAAGTGGGCGCCCATCTTTGTCTCGATTGTCATGATTCTGTTCTTTGTCGGCAGCGCAGACGCTCCGCCGGTATTTAATATCATCTATACGACAATCCTGTTTGTCGGATTGGATGTCACCTACACGGCCTTTGATATCCCAATGGGGGCTCTCGCGTTTTCCATCACACCCAGCGGTATTGAACGGACAAAGCTGTTTGGGATCAGCAATATTGTGCGCTCCGTTCTGGGTGCACTGCCACAGGTGTTTGTAGCAGGTGCGGCGCTTCTTCCGTACTTCAAGGATCACACACCGCAGGCCTATTTGACCTCTGCGGTTGTTTCGGCGATTGGCATCGTGTTCCTGACGCGTTTTACATATCGGAATACCCGTGAGCGCGCCGAACACAAGGAGGATGTCCCCTCCGTCAAGGAGTGCTTCCGCCTGCTCTTCAAAAACCGTCCGCTGTTGATGCTTTTCCTTGCCAATATCTTTTTCCTGCTTTGCAAAATCGCGGATCAGGTTTCGTTCTATTTCGTGGCGGATCTAATGTTTAACCGCCAATACAATGTATTCATCGATGTGATCAAATTCCCCGGCTTCCTGATTGCGGGCCTTGCGGTGCCAAAGATTGTAGAAAAGCTGGGTGAGCGTGCGGATTCCAGGCGATTTTTCCAGATCTGCTGTGTCGGCGCTATCGTGTTAAACGTTCTCTTTGCAGCCACAACATATCATGGCCTAATGACAAAGGAGCCCGGCGAGTCCGTCTCTCTGTTTACGGGTATTTTGATCGTTTTGTTTACTGGCCTGGCTACCATCCCGATGGAGTTTAAGAACCTCATGCAAAAAGAGATGGAGGCCGAGACAGTCGACTATATTGAATGGAAGACCGGTACGCGTGTTGAGGGCATTATGCTCTCCATCATGAGCTTTACCGGCAAGATCGAAAACACCTTTGCTTCATCAATCGGTCTGTTTGTCCTCGGTTTAACCGGCTATATCGCCCATACGGAGGAATCGGTTATTCAGAATACGGAGACCAACTGGGCCCTGTTCCTGATGACGACCATTGTCCCGGCGATCGGCTATCTGCTGATGCTGATCCCGATTCACTTCTACAACATCACTGGTAAGGGTCATCGTAAGATGATGGCTGATATTATGGTAGCTCGTGCAAAGCGCAGGGCTGAGGGGGAGAATGTCCCCGATTCAGTGGAAGCTGCGGCAACGGATGCCGCACTGGAAGAGATGCGCGAGGAGCAGGCGCAGTCCGCTGCGGATGAGACAAGTCAAAAATAATCTGATACGATGAGGGTTCCGGATGCTACCGCATCCGGAACTATTTTTTGTTTTCTTCGATCCATTCGCGGTTACGTGCTACATTCATATCGTTTGGGAGCGCCACCTGCGTCTTTTCCTGGCGCGTGTCCGCCTGGCTGACCGGTTGGGTAATATAGGCCTTTCCGAGTTTGTGATGGATGGGCTTTTGCTGTCGTTTCATCGCATTTCACCTCCCTTTTTAGCTTCTCCCACATGAAATAAGCCATACCTGGGAATATTTAAAATTAGTGTGAATTCTCCATGGAATCCGTTGACTATTCTTTGGTGCACGGATATAATTGATGTACGCCTAAATGGCAATAACTTTGAAAGTGAGCACTTTTTCATGGCAGAGGAAAAAATATTTTATCCCATCCGTAAGATCGATAATTTCAAAGATTTGCTGACTCAGAGTGTCCATCTTTTTGGAAGTTTGCCGGCATATCGTCTGAAAGGGGCGGATGGAACGTATTATCCAGTCACTTATCAGGCATTTCAGGATGATGTAAATGCCATCGGCACTGCGTTGATGGAATTCGGTTTGCACGGGGAGAAGATTGCCGTTAGCGGAGAAAACTCCTATCAGTGGGAGACCTCCTATCTGGGCATTACATGCGGGGTCGGAGTCGTTGTCCCGATTGACCGGGAGCTTCCGGCGGATGATTTTGTCAATCTGTTGACGGTATCGGGCGCTAAGGCTGTTTTTTGTGATCAGAAGAGGCAGGAGCGTATCATGTCCTGTCTCGACCGTATTCCTCAGGAGATCACCCTGATCTGCTTTAACGAGGCGGAGGATCAGTCCGACAGGATTCTGTCCTATGACAAGCTGATGGCACATGGCCGGGAACTGCTTCGGAGAGGGGACCGCAGCTTTTTGGATGCCCAAGTGGATGGAAAGGCGCTTGGCAGCCTGATTTTCACCTCGGGGACGACGGGAATGGCCAAGGGCGTCATGCTCAGCCAGTACAATATCTGCTCGGATCTGAT
>USLQ01000137.1 GCA_900555545.1 uncultured Oscillospiraceae bacterium
CGCCGCAGCGCCGCCGGAGGAACCGCCCGGCACGCGGGTCGGGTCGCAGGGATTCTTCGTGGCGCCGAAGTGGGAGGTCTCTGTGGTGGAGCCCATGGCAAATTCATCCATATTCAGCTTGCCGGTGATCACCATCCCGGCCTCCTGCACCTTACGGATCACGGTCGCATCATAGGGGGGGATAAAGTTTTCCAACATCTTGGACGCACAGGTGGTCCGCACGCCTTTGGTGCACATGTTGTCCTTGATTCCGACGGGAACGCCGGCCAGTGGGGCATCCTTGAGCTCGCCGCTGTCAATGCGGGCCTGTACCTCCTCGGCGACCCTGTATGCCTCCTCTTTACAGAGGGAGATATAGCAGTTGTATTTGGGTTCCTGTGCCTCGATCCGGGCGTAGGCATCATCGAGCGCCTGTTTGACGGTCAGCTCGCCTGCGCGGATTTTGGCGGATAATTCGATTGCAGATAAGGTATTCCGTTCCATACGCGCCCTCCTTTAGTCCACGGTCTTCGGTACCTTGAAGCAGCCGTCCAGCTCGTGCGGCGCATTGGCCAGGATGGCGTCGCGGTTGTCGCCGTTCTTGATCTCGTCCTCCCGCATCACGTTGGAGACGTCGAACGCATGGGAGAGCGGCTGGACGCTGTCGGTGTCCAGCTCGTTGAGCGTGTCAATATAGGAGAGGATGCTCTGCAGGTCGGTCTCGCACGCGGCGCGCTGCTCGTCTGTCAGCTCAATCCGCGCGAGCGATTCCAAGTAGCGGATCAGCTCATCGGAAATTTTCATGACGGGTTCACCTGTTTCCTGATTTTAATGTGGACTTCGCGCAGCTGCTGCTCGCTGACCTCGTTCGGTGCGCCAAGGAGCAGGTCCTGTGCATTGGCATTCATTGGGAACGCGATCACTTCGCGGATGTTCTCCTCATCCTTGAGGAGCATCAGCATACGGTCCACGCCGGGCGCCATACCCGCGTGCGGCGGTGCACCGTAGTGGAATGCGCGGAACAGCGCGCCGAAGCGTTTTTCAAGCTCCTCTGCGGTGTATCCGGCCAGTTCAAAGGCCTTGATCATAATGTCGGGGCGGTGGTTCCGCACCGCGCCGGAGGAGAGCTCCACGCCGTTGCACACGATGTCGTACTGATAGGCCTTGATGGTCAGCGGATCCTGATTCATCAGTGCATCCATCCCACCCTGCGGCATGGAGAACGGGTTGTGCGTAAAGTCGAGCTTGCCCTCGTCGTTCAGCTCGTACATCGGGAAGTCGGTGATAAAGCAGAGGTCAAAGCGGTCTTTATCGATGATGTCCATCCGCACGCCCAGCTCCGAGCGGATCTGCCCGGCGAGCGTGTTGACAATGGAGATATCGTCGCTGATGAAGAAGAGCGTGTCATCCACCTTCAGCTGGGCCAGCTCCGTCAGCTCGGCCTTTTTCTCCTCGGAGAGGAACTTGGCAATCGGGCCCTTAAACGTGCCGTCCGGCAGTACGGAGATATAGCCAAGGCCCTTCATGCCGATGGACTCGGCGTATTTGAGCATGTTTTCAAAGAAGGATTTGGACTTTTTGGCGCAGCCGGGCACGTTGATGCCGCGCACCGGGCGTCCCTTAAAGGGCTTGAAGTCCACGTCCGCAAAGTAACCGGACAGGTCGATGATGACCAGCGGGTTGCGCAGGTCCGGCTTATCGGTGCCGTATTTGAGCATGGCCTCCTCATACGGGATGCGCACGAACGGCGCAGGGGAGACCTTTTTGCCGCCGCCGAACTCGGTGAACGTATCATAGAGCACTTTCTCGGCGACCTCGAACACGTCCTCCTGCGTGGCAAACGCCATCTCAAAGTCGAGCTGGTAGAACTCGCCGGGGGAACGGTCCGCACGGGCGTCCTCATCGCGGAAGCACGGGGCGATCTGATAGTAGCGGTCAAAGCCGGAGGTCATCAGCAGCTGCTTAAACTGCTGCGGAGCCTGCGGCAGCGCATAGAACTTGCCGCGGTGCTTGCGGGAGGGGATGATATAGTCGCGCGCGCCCTCCGGCGTGGAACGCATGAGCATCGGGGTCTCAATCTCCCTCCGGGGAGGAGCAGGTCAGAATGGGTGTGTTGATCTCCGTAAAGCCGAGTTCGTCCATCTTGCCGCGCAGGTACTTGATGACCTTGGAGCGGAACAGGATGTTCTCGTGCACCTTGGGGTTGCGCAGATCGAGGAAGCGGTACTTCAGGCGCACATCCTCCTTTGTCTCCTTGGAGGTTGCCACTTCAAAGGGGAGCGCCTCCGTGCAGTCGCCGAGGACTTCCATCTTCTGAGCGTTGAGCTCGAGCGTGCCGGTCGGGATTTTGGGATTGACCGTATCCGGGTCGCGCCGGTCAACGCTGCCCGAGACGGAGATGACGCTTTCGCGCCGGATTTTTTTGAGCATCTCGTCATCGTGGATGACCACCTGTGTCACACCGTATTCGTCGCGCAAGTCGATAAAGGCGACGCCGCCGTGGTCGCGGATGTTTTCCACCCATCCGGCCAGACGGGCGGTGGAGCCGATGTCGCTCTCCTTCAGTTCTCCACAGTTATGGGTCCTGTAGCACTCTTGCATATCAAAGACAATCCCTTCAAAATAGAAAAATATAGTTCAGGTAGAAATAAATAGAATCCTCTTTATTATACCATTTATTTTCCCGTTCGTAAAGAAGTGGAACACGGTTTCTTGCAAGAAAAGCGAACGAATCCACCTTGTGAAAAAACAGGGAAAGAGGCACAGCCCCTTTCCCTGTTCGCTGGAATTTTAAATTACAGTGCGGCCAGCGCCTGATCAATATCGTCAATGATATCCTGCGCGTCCTCGATGCCCACGGAGAAGCGGATCAGATCCGGCTTCACGCCTGCGGCCTCGAGCTGCTCATCGGTCAGCTGACGGTGGGTCGTGCTCGCCGGATGCAGCACGCAGGTGCGCGCATCCGCCACGTGGGTGACAATGGCGGCCAGCTTGAGTGAATCCATAAACTTAGTCGCAGCCTCACGCCCGCCCTTGACGCCGAAGGAGACGACGCCGCTGGTGCCATTGGGCATATACTTTTTGGCCAGCTCATAGTTCTCGTTTGATTTCAGGCCTGGATAGTTGATCCAGGTGATTTTATCGTGATGCTCCAGGTGCTCGGCCACCTTCTGCGCGTTGGCGCAGTGCTGCTTCATCCGCAGGGCGAGCGTCTCCAGGCCGATCCCGATCAGGAAAGCGTTGTGCGGGCTCTGGATGGATCCGAGGTCGCGCATGAGCTGTGTGGTCGCCTTGGTAATGTAGGCGGCGTTGCCAAAGCTCTCCGTGTAAACTACGCCGTGGTAGCTGTCGTCCGGAGTGGTCAGGCCGGGAAACTTATCATTCTGCGTCCAATCAAACTTGCCGCTGTCCACAATTGCGCCGCCGACCGTCATTGCGTGACCGTCCATGTACTTGGTGGTGGCATGTGTGACGATATCCGCGCCCCACTCAAATGGGCGGCAGTTGATCGGGGTGGGGAAGGTGTTGTCCACGATCAGCGGCACGCCGTGGCGGTGCGCCGCGTTGGCAAACTTTTCAATATCCAGTACGTCGAGCGATGGATTGGAGAGCGTCTCCGCGAACACTGCGCGGGTGTTGTCCTGGAAGGCTGCCTCGAGCTCCTCCTCCGTCGCGTACGGGGAGACGAACGTGAAGTCAATCCCGAGCTTTTTCATCGTGACGTTGAACAGGTTGAACGTACCGCCGTAGATCGCCGCGGAGGCGACCACATGCTGCCCGGCCTGGCAGACATTAAAGATGGAGTAGAAATTCGCCGCCTGCCCGGAGGAGGTCAGCATCGCGCCTACGCCGCCCTCGAGCGCCGCGATGCGCGCCGCCACCATATCGTTGGTGGGGTTTTGCAGCCGGGAGTAGAAGTAGCCGGACTCCTGCAAATCAAACAGGCGGCCCATCTGCTCGCTGGACTCATATTTAAATGTGGTGCTCTGGACAATCGGCATGATGCGGGGCTCGCCATTTTTAGGGGTATAGCCCGCTTGTACACACTTGGTCTCCAGTCCGAATTCCTTACTCATTGATCGTTTGCCTCCCAAGAAAGATTTTCATCAGCTCATAACCCTTTTCCACAAACACGCCCGTTGTTTTGGCGGTCTCCTCGTCGATGGAGGTGACGCCGGATTCGATCTCCCGCTCCTTCTCGTAAATCAGGAAGGGGACCGGGTCGCCCGCATGGGTGCCGGTGACGATCGGCGTCGGGTGGTCGGGCAGGATCATGATCTTATAGTCCTCGCCGGTGCTGTCGAGTTTTTCGATCAGCGGGATGAGAACATTTTTATCAATCAACTCAATGCATTTGACTTTATTCTCCGGCTCGTTGCGGTGGCCGCACTCATCGGGCCCCTCAAAGTGCAGGTATACCAGATCCTGTCCGTTATCCCACTCGTTGATGGCGGCGGCGACCTTGCCGGCGTAGTTGG
>USLQ01000138.1 GCA_900555545.1 uncultured Oscillospiraceae bacterium
CCCTATGCCCCGACCCAGCCAGTAATTGGTATTAAAGGGGAACCGGGCAGCGGCTCACTGAAGGATTTTGGCATCCGCTACCGTCAGACAGAACTCACATCGGAGGGGCGCGTCGATCTTCCGGCGCTTCGGCAGGCGCTGCTGGAGGATCCGACCATCCGTATGGTGTATATCCAGCGCTCCCGCGGTTACTCCCTGCGGCCAAGCCTCTCCCCGCAGGAGATCGGGGAGATCGTCGCCGTAGTCCGGCAGAATTCCAAGGCAGTTGTCATGGTGGATAACTGTTATGGTGAGTTCGTCTGCGAAAAGGAACCCACACAGTATGGGGCTGATCTGATTGCCGGGTCCCTGATTAAGAATCCGGGCGGCGGCATTGCCCCTACGGGTGGATATATCGCAGGCCGCCACGATCTGATTGAGCGATGTGCGCAGCGGCTGACAACACCCGGCCTCGGTAAGGAGGTGGGGGCTACGCTCAACCACAACCGTGAGCTGTTCATGGGCCTATTCAACGCACCGCATGTCACGGGTGAAGCATTAAAGGCCGCTGTATTTACTGCGGCGCTCTTTGAGAGCCTTGGGTACGGCGTGACACCTTGCTATCAGGATGAAAGATATGATATAATACAGTCGGTCCTTTTGGAAAATGAGCCGTCCCTGATCGCGTTCTGCCAGGGAATGCAGAAGGGGGCTCCAGTGGACTCTTTTGTCTCGCCGGAGCCGTGGGACATGCCGGGATATGACAGTCAGGTAATCATGTCTGCCGGCGCATTTACCCTGGGCGCGTCGATTGAGCTCTCAGCGGATGCGCCGCTGAGGGAACCCTATGCCGCCTGGATGCAGGGAGGGCTGAATTTCCACTCCGCAAAGGTCGGCGTTATGCTGGCCGCGCAGGAAATGGAAAACCGCGGTCTGTTAAAGTGAGGATGTGACACGTGATGGAGGAGCTGCAAGGCTTTGATGGCTTTACGCCGGAGGCGCTGATGCTGTTGGCGGAGAACCGCTTTCACAACAGCAAGGCGTTTTATGAGGAACATAAATCGGAGCTGAATGTATTGGCAATCCGCCCCATGCGCCAGATTGCTCAGGCGCTTGCACCACAGATGGAGGCGCTTGACCCGCTGATGAATCTCAACCCGGTTCGCATGGTGTCACGGATCCGGCGCGACAACCGCTTCACAAAAGATAAAAGCTTATATCGTGCCAACGTGTGGGTGACCTTCGCGCGCCCCAAGCAGTCCTTTCCGCACGCACCCTGCTTTTGGTTTGAAGTCGCCCAGGAGTCGTATTCCTACGGTCTGGGGTATTACCATACAACGCCCGCCCTGATGGAGGCGTACCGCAAACAGTTGGCATATCAACCCAAGGTCTTTGAGCGCCAGGCCAAAAAAGCGCTCAACGCCGGATTCACCTTTGAGGGGGAGTGTTACCGGCGCGAAAAGGAAGGGGACATCCCAGACCGGCTGAAATCATATTATAATTTAAAGGATATTCTCCTGATCCGCTATGGAACGGATTTTGACGTTCTACGCTCTGAGGCGATCCTGGCACAGCTGCGGGAGGGGTACCGTGCGCTGGAGGGGATGTACCACTTCCTGATGGAGGCACAGGCGCGTGTAGAGGATCCGGAATGATGATTTTAAGAGGGAGGGGTCTTTGTGACAACAAAGGAGTTTAAACAGTTAAAGAGCGGAACGGATATCAGAGGGGTAGCTGTTTCCGGTTTGGCCGATCATCCGCTTACGCTGACAGATGAGGCTGTGTGTGCGATCACGGATGGATTTGCGCTTTGGCTGAGCAGGCGTGCGGAGCGGCATGTTGGGCCGCTACGGATCTCAGTGGGCCATGATTCCCGTATCACCTCGGAGCATATCAGTGCCCTGGTGATCAATACGCTGCGCAGTGCCGGGATCGCGGTGACGGATTGCGGCCTGGCATCCACGCCCGCCATGTTCATGACCACGGTGGATCTGGGGTGTGACGGAGCGGTTCAGATCACGGCGAGCCATCACCCTTACTACCGCAATGGACTCAAATTTTTTACTCGTGCCGGTGGATTGGATGGCTGCGATATTGACAGTATTTTGGAATTTGCGGCGACGGGTGAAGCCTTGCACCCCAGTGTGCCGGGCACGATTACGGCCTATCCGTATATGAATGACTATGCAGAGCATCTGCGCCGGATGATCTGTAATGGCGTTAACGCAACGGACTTCAGCCGTCCGCTGCGTGGGTTCCATATCGTAGTGGATGCAGGCAATGGCGTGGGCGGTTTCTATGCCGAAAAAGTGCTGCTGCCACTTGGCGCCGATATCAGCGGTAGTGTATATTTGGAGCCGGATGGCATGTTCCCCAACCACATCCCCAATCCGGAAAACGCACAGGCGATGGCGAGCATCAGCCGTGCAGTCACGGAGAATCACGCGGATTTCGGTGTGATTTTTGATACGGATGTGGATCGTGCAGCCTGTGTAGACGCCGCCGGGAATGAGATCAACAAGAACCGATTTATTGCGCTCGCGGCTCAAATTGCCACTGAGGGAGTCCAGGGGGCTACAATTGTAACGGATTCCACTACCTCGGACGGCCTGAAAAAATTTATTGAACAGGATCTCAAGGGCGTCCACCATCGGTTTAAGCGCGGGTATAAGAATGTGATCAATGAGGCCATGCGGCTCAATGCGGAGGGCGTGAATTGTCCGCTCGCAATGGAGACCTCCGGCCATGCGGCACTGCGTGAAAACTACTTTTTGGATGACGGAGCCTATCTGGTTACCAAGCTAATTATAAAGCTTGCACAGCTGGGCAAAGAGGGGAGGACGCTCGACGATTTGATTGCCACACTGGAGGAGCCGGCGGAGAGTGCCGAAATCCGTTTGAATATTATGGAGGAAGATTTCCGTGCCGCTGGGAACAGGCTGATCGAGTGCTTGACCCGGACCTGCGAAAGGGATGCCCGTTGCCATGTGGCGCCGGATAACCATGAAGGGATCCGCGTTTCCTTTGGGGCGGAGGACGGAGATGGATGGTTCCTGGTGCGATTGAGCGTGCATGATCCGGTTATTCCAATCAATATTGAGAGTAATCAGGTGGGTGGATGCCGTAAGATTGCACGGCAGCTGCTGGAGCGGATTCAGGCGGACGGCGTAGATCTGGAGCCGCTAAAGCGTTTTATTCAATCAAATACGTGAGATTGTCAGTCAACGGACCGCGGCAGGATTGCCGGCGGTCCGTTTTTGTGTAGTGCGGATATTTGGATTCAAACGGATCCATAATAGGTACATGCAGAGGATGTACAATGACCCCGGGGAAGTGGCGGGAGGAGGGCGTATGGCAACGAAAAAGCCAAGAAAGTGGCTCGTAGCACTTGTGACGGCATTAGCAGTTCTGGCAATAGTTTTTGCAAGTATCCTTATTTATGCCCATAGTAAGCTGGATCTAATCCAATATAACGATGGGACAATCGAACAGGATATCACTATTTCCGCCGGGGAGGAGGATGAACTCGATTTGGACCTCTCCGGATTGGAGAGCGCCGCACCTCCAGATGTGCCTGACGGGGAAATATACAGCAGCGACGATGTGCTGAACATCCTGCTGCTGGGAACGAGGCGTTTTCCGACAGCGCGCGTTCAGATAGTATGCTTCTGCTGAGTATCAACCGGGAACGGAAAACGGCCAAACTCGTCAGTCTGGAGCGCGGGATGGGTGTCCCGATTTTAGAGGGGAGGTATGCGGGACAGTATGACTGGCTGACCCACTGTTTCCGGTACGGTGGGGCAAGTTTGGTAATGCGGGAGGTGCGGGAGTGCTTCAAGGTGGATGTAGAACACTTTATACGTGTGAACTTCTATTCGGTGATCGGTATTGTGGATTTGCTGGGCGGTATCGACATCAGCCTCACGCAGGCCGAGGCGGATTACATCAATTCCGGATATAATCCGCATGAGGTTGGGCGGGCGGAAGAACTCCAGACCGTTCACGCCGGGCAGAACCGCCTGAACGGTGTAACCGCCCTTGCCTATGCACGCATCCGCAAAATAGACAGCGATTGGCAGCGTGTCAAACGTCAGCAGACCGTGATTCAGGCATGTGCGGATCAACTGCGGGGCGCCAACCTTGCCACGCTGAACCGATTACTCGATCAGGTGTTGCCCATGGTTCAGACGAATTTTACCCAGTGGGAAATCGCGAAGCTGATGATGTCGGCACCGGATTTTTTGAGAGTTCAGTTTGAACGGATGACAGTTCCGGTATCCGGTACCTACGGCAGTATGATCGGGATAGGCGGCCGGAGCATGTTTGCGCCCGACTTCGCCAAAAATGCGGAAATCCTGCGTGAATTTTTGTATGAGTAAAAATTAGTAGTTAGGCGACCCGGGGGGAGATCCATCCGGGTTGCCTTTCTTTCTAAAACGCGCG
>USLQ01000139.1 GCA_900555545.1 uncultured Oscillospiraceae bacterium
TTCGCTGGTTCGAGCCCAGCCGTCTCAGCCATGAGGAGAAGGGATTTGCCGTGACGGCAAACCCCTTCTTTTGTTCGCAGTACCTTTCCATATGTATGCTGAATGACTTATTTGCAAGCAAAACGCGCTGACTCTATGGGACAAGTCCGATCTTACAAACGCCCTCTTTTATCCCAAAATACTACACGCGGCAACTTCAAAACAGAATTTAACATTCGGGTTTCTCTCCCCATTGACAGCCGTGAAATATTTTTTTAAAATAGGTAGAAGAGCGGCATATATATCCATTTTACTGCGGTTTTCATGTTAGAGGAAGGATCAAAAACAAATCCAAATTGGATCAGAAGCATCAAGATAATCTTTTGAATTGAGGGGATCACAATGCGAAAATTTAAAATTCTGGCAGCGGTGCTGGCAACTGTCCTGGTGGTACTCACTGCACTCCCCGCGGTGGCGGCAGGGCCTATTACAATGTGAACACCAAGGCAGATCTTCTGAAAGCCGGGGCGTACTGCCGCGACAATTTTTTGGAATCACTGCCGGTCTTCTTTGACAGCAGCCGGGAGTGGGACGACTCCTACAGCAACAACGTCGTGAACTATTTCGATTACTATTCACAGGGATTTTTTACCTACCGCGGGTATGCAACCAACACCGTATGTGCCACCAGCTATTATCAGGAAGGCGACCGGATCTTCGGTGCTCTGGAGTTGTCCTACCTGGACACCAAGGATGAGTTGACAAAGGCGGATGCGAAGATCGACGCCGTCCTATCCGGTATCGCCGGAAAATCCACATATGACAAGCTGCTATACATTGCGGAATACGTCTGTAAGCAGGCACAGTATGGCTACCAACAGCTGCCGGACGGCGGTTACGACGCCATCAACGGTGTGTACGACGTACTGACCGGCGTGCGCACCAATACAGTCTGTACCTCTTATGCACTGACCTTCCAGCGGTTTATGGAAAAGGCTGGGATTCACAGTTATATTTTGGCGAACGGAGGGGTCCATGCCTGGAACATTGTCGAGCTCGACGGCAAATGGTACGGTGTCGACTGCACTTTTGGGGATCTTGGAGACAGTTTTGACCGTCAATACTTTTTGATGGGCAGCGGTACCATGCAGATGTATAACGAACCGGGCGCCAATGTGGATCCAGTCGCGATCTTTGCGCGCAGCCACAACGTTTCCGCAAACAACTACGCAGGTTCTTCCTCCAGCGGCTCCGGGAACAGCGGGGGATCTGAAGCACCCGCTCGGCCTGCGGATCCCTCCGGCGAAGTTCCCAATTCCGCCACTGCCGAAATCACGACCACTCCCGCATCCACTGCCCCCGCCGAAAGTATGACTGCAGCTTCATCCGAAGCCACACTCACCGTAGATGTTTCCCAGGAAGCCGTCGTGGGCCAGGAGGTATTCGAGCAGGCCAGGCAGCAGGGTAAAACACTGGAATTCAAGGGAGAGAACTACACCTGGTCATTCCCGGCAGAATTTCTGGCGCAGGCAGTGGAATTCCCCGACTCGTTTGACACCTCTATCCTGATGGGGGATGCACTGGCAGCGGCGGATCAAGAGCAATTGAAAGCCCTCGCCGGAGACACGCCATTTACCGGCTTCCGCTTCGCCTACCACGGCGCCCTGCCCTGCACGGTTGGGATCACCCTGGCAATCGGGGAGGAATTTGCCGGTAAGCCCGTCACGATCTATTGCGTCTCGGACAGCGGTGAGGCCGTCATCGAGGCGGAGGACGTGGTCTCCGCGGACGGTATTCTCACCTTTGAAACCGATCACTGCTCGCTGTGGTTTGCCGCCCAAACAGACGCCTCCGGCGGCGTTGCCGGATGGGTCTGGGTTGTGATCGCGTTGGCCGTTGTATTGGTGGTTGCTGCAGGTGTATTCTGCTGGTGGTACTTGAAACGCAAAAAACGCAAATAGTCTATTATTTTGATACGGCTGCCGGTGGGTAAAAAACATCGGCAGCCTTTTTTGATTTGATTGTATTTTTGCGATACATTGGAAAAATTAAATTAATGAATTCCAGTATAGCACTTGCCAAAACGAGGCTGTCGATTTATAATGGATAAACCGAATCTTTTGTCAAAACAGCACGCTCCCCTACTGGTCAAAGGAGGAATTTGAGTTGATGAATAAAAAGGCCAAAACTTCCATTGCGGTCATCGCATCAGTCGTTCTGATCGCAGTGATTGCGCTCCTTGTGGTACTCAATCTGAAATTTGGCGAGACACCCGACCCGCTCACAGAGGATGTCTCCACCACTTCCCCCGTTACAACGGATGCCGCAACTACGGAGGAGCCGCCGACCCAGGTTACCACGGAGGCTCCGGCCACGGAAGAATCTGAGGAGGACGAGACCCACTCCGCGGCAGACAACTACGGCAACCCCAACGTGGAGACGATCACGATCAATGAGGACCAGTGGTACCTGACACTCGTCAACCGGAACCGCAAGCTGCCGGAGGATTTTGAGGCAAAGACCTCTTATCTGGTGAGCGGATACGAAGCCGAGCTCGATTCCCGGTGTGCGGACCAATATATCGCCATGTACAACGCCGCGCTTGAAGACGGATGTAAATTGGTTCCCCTATCCGGCTACCGGCGGATCTCAACGCAGAAGCGCAACTATGAGAACAAAATTGATCTGTACCTGAATCAGGGGTACTCCTATCTGGACGCCGCCCAAAAGGCTGCGACGATCATCCTGCCGCCCGGGACGAGTGAGCACAACCTCGGTCTGGCCATGGATATCTGCTCCCTGGAGGAGTCCTTTGCGAACACCAAGGAATTCGCCTGGCTGATGGAGCACGCGCAGGACTACGGCTTTATCCTCCGCTATCCGGCGGACAAGCAGGATATCACACAGATTACCTACGAGCCGTGGCACTGGCGTTACGTCGGTGTGGACGCTGCCAAGGCCATGAAGGCCAGCGGGCAGTGTCTGGAGGAATACCTGGGGTACGCATGATCGATTCCAGCCATACGAATGCAGCAGCACGCCCGCACGGTTCATTGCCGTGCGGGCGTTTTCAATAGCTATTCAAGTTCCGATTAAAAATCCATCTTCTCCTCCAGATAGGCGACCAGATCGTCGATCTTCACGCGCTCCTGCTGCATGGTGTCGCGGTCGCGGATGGTAACGGCGCCATCCTCCAGCGAATCGAAGTCAAACGTGACGCAGTACGGCGTCCCGATCTCGTCCTGGCGGCGGTAGCGCTTCCCGATGGAACCGGCATCATCGTAGTCCACCATGAAGTGCTTTGCCAGCTTGGCGTAGACCTCCTGTGCCTGTTCGCTCAGCTTTTTGGAGAGCGGGAGCACAGCCGCTTTGAACGGTGCGAGCGCCGGATGCAGGTGCAGTACTACGCGGGTGTCGTTTTTCTCCGCGTCCACGACCTCTTCGTCGTAGGCGTCCACAAGGAAGGCGAGGGCGACGCGATCCGCGCCGAGGGAGGGCTCGATCACGTAGGGCAGATACTTCTCGTTCCGCTCCTGATCGAAGTACTCCATACTCTTGCCGGAGGTCTCCTGATGGCGGGTCAGGTCAAAGTTCGTACGGCTCGCAACGCCCCACAGCTCGCCCCAGCCGAACGGGAAGAGGTACTCAAAGTCCGTGGTGGCGTTGGAGTAATGGGAGAGCTCCTCTTTCTCGTGGTCGCGCAGGCGGAGGTTACCGTCCTTCATGCCGAGGGAGAGCAGCCACTTGTGGCAGAAGTCCTTCCAATAGGCAAACCAGTCGAGCTCCGTGCCGGGCTTGCAGAAGAATTCCAGCTCCATCTGCTCAAACTCGCGGGTGCGGAAGGTAAAGTTGCCGGGTGTGATCTCATTGCGGAAGGACTTGCCGATCTGGCAGACGCCGAAGGGCAGCTTTTTGCGCGTGGTGCGCTGGATGTTCAGGAAGTTTACAAAGATCCCCTGCGCCGTCTCCGGGCGGAGGTAGAGCTCATTTTTGGCATCCTCGGTCACGCCCTGGAAGGTCTTGAACATCAGGTTGAACTGGCGGATATCCGTGAAATCGTGGCCGCCGCAGTCCGGGCAGGCGATGTTGTGGTCCTTGATGTACTGGCTCATCTGTTCAAAGGACCAGCCCGCCGGGTTGACGCCCGTATCCTCGATGAGCTTATCGGCGCGGTGGCGCGTCTTGCAGATTTTGCAGTCCATCAGCGGGTCGGAGAAGCCGCCCACATGGCCCGAGGCCACCCACACCTGCGGGTTCATCAGGATCGCGGAGTCCAGCCCCACATTGTAGGGGTTCTCCTGCACGAATTTGCGCCACCAGGCGCGCTTAACGTTATTCTTGAACTCCACGCCGAGCGGGCCGTAATCCCACGTATTGGAGAGCCCGCCGTAGATCTCGCTGCCCGGATAGACAA
>USLQ01000140.1 GCA_900555545.1 uncultured Oscillospiraceae bacterium
ACGTCGTGCTTGGCTTCAATTCGATTGACGTCGGTATTGGTGAATAAAAACTGGATCACAGCCTGAAGCGCCTCCGGTACAAGGCCGCGCCGCCACCATTGCCGGCCGAGGCAGTAGCCCAATTCCATCGCCGCGATCTCCTCCCGCAGGCGTACGCATCCAATGGAGCCGACAGGTTCATTTGAGGATTTTAGGACAATCGCCCATTCGTAGAATGTGGGATTGTTGTATTGGACAGTGACGGATCGTAAATACTCCATTACGCCGTTTTCGTCTGTATAGGCCGGCCAGATCAGGTATTCCGTCACGTGTGGGTCGCTGGCCCAGTTGCGGAACATAACAGGGGAGTCCTCCACTGTAAAGCGGCGCAAAATCAGACGTTCTGTCTCAATGTTCCGGGTTCCGATGTGTTTCAAATAAAACACCTCCTAAATGAAAGAAAAGCGATCCGAAAAACAGGGATGGATTCGGACCGCATGGTGTATAGTTCTGAATTAATACCGTTCATCCTGATCGGACAGGAGGCGCTTGATATCACGTAAAATGCGCCGGATCTCATTGTCAATCCGGGGATTGATCCGCAGGATACGCCCGGGGTTATGCTGATATTTTTTGCTGTCTCGGATATCCTCCAACGTGTTTTCGAACAACTCCTTGGACTCTTCCTGCTCCTCGCCGCTCTTGAATTTATCGTAGAGTTTTTGCAGCGCGTCGCTGATTTTTCTAAAATCAGAGGCGGCTAAGAATGCATGAATCAGATCAATGACGAAAATAATCAGAATAAGGACGACGATCAATTTGATGGCCAACGGCGGAATTTTCCCCAGGAGCAACGCGAAGAACGGATGTACCAGGTACATGAATCCGAGCGTTGCAATTCCCCAGTAAAATGTGTTGCGTAGACAGATGTGCCCCATAAAATTATATTTTCGATTCGAGTAATCCCACCAACGCGTGTGAAAGAGCTTTTCCATCAGGATGCCGGTGATCAGTTCCACCACATCCGTAATAACCATGCCAAGGATGCACACGAGCAGCGGATGTGCACGCAACGGCGTGAGCAAGACTGTCAGCGCAACGGCGCCAGTCCCATAGATCGGGCACATGGGCCCCGTCAGAAATCCGCGGTTGATCCATCTTTTTTGCGCGCTGGAGCAGGCTAGGGATTCCATCAGCCAGCCGACGGCGCTGTAAAAGAAAAAGTAAAGAATGTAGGTGAAAATCATGGCGCTTCACGCTCCGGAATCCCGGCGGTATCAGCCGTATATTTAGGCTCGGACTTGATGGCGGCGAGCAGTCGTTTTCCTGTGGAAGACAGGGAGAGATATAACTCCCATGTGGCACAGTACTTGTCGGCCATGCTGACTACAAATCCCTCCGGATAGCGCGGCGGGATCGGCGTCAATGGGAACATGTGACGTTTGATGGTGTTTGCCTCCAGAGCAGTCAATTTATCTCCGCAGAGAACCCTGGCATTTTTTAGAGCGATTCCGGGGTGCAGGTATCCATGAGGGCGCGGATGAGAGTACTTATCCCGCCAATCATAATAGAACAAATCGTGTAGAATGGCGCCGCGCGCCGCTTCCCGATAGTTGAGCCCCAGTTTTTTGCACACCAGAAAACTGATGTAGGACACTGAGGTGATGTGATCCAACCGGTTAATCAACAGGTGTTGTTCATACTGCTTGAGAGATTGAACTTCCTCCGTTGCGTAGAGATCAGAGATGCAGGCAAAGAATTCAGCCGCAGAATCATTTTGGATTAAATCAAAAGAGCGAATATAAGCTCTGGATAATCTGGATATAACAGACACTCCCTTAGCAATTTTATTTTCATTATAGAGTAAAGAACGCGCTAAATCAAGCGAAATCGGGGGATTATAACAATTTTGTAAGATTCATCAGCCCTTTTCCCGCTCCTGGATGAACCGGATCACTCATTGTCCTCATTGGATCCGATGAGGACATCCGCCTTCGATTTTAGTTCGGGTACGGCGTTGGCTACGGCAACTCGCAGGTCGGCTGCTTCAAATAGGCCAAAATCATTCAAGTTGTCGCCAAAGGTGCAGAGAAAATCTGCATCTGTAAAGGACTTGAGCGCCAGCGCGCCGTTCTTTTTCCCCGCAGCAGCAGAAAAGACCTCCAGGAACCAGTATTGGGTATAGGTGTCGTGATAAAAGGCTGTGTAAACGTTGCAGTTCGCCTCCAATTCGTCGCGCAGCTGCTTTAAATCTTCATAGCGGTCCATGATGGTAAAATAGATCGCATTCTGCCCCTCGGGTATGTGAAGGGTATCCAAATGATAAAAGCAGCCCGGCTGCATCTTGCTGCGTACCTGATAAAAATTCTTTTGTTCCGGCGTGCGCAGTTCCGTGTAGTGATAACGTATTTGCTCGCCGTCAAAGGTGAACAGAAACGGGTTCTTATCGTGTCTTTGATAAATCTGGACAGCCTTTTGCGCACTTTCCCGGTCAATGGAAGTGTATGAGACAACCTTTTTAGCAGCGGGATCATAAAGGAATACGCCATTCAGTAATACAAGCGGTAGGTTCAGCTGAAGTCCCTCCAGCAAGTGCATCACAGAGACCGGGCTGCGTGCTGTCGCAACGGAGAAGAGAACCCCTTGGTCGATCAATTGATTCAGTTCCCGGCGGGCCTCAGGGGGCAGATGACCACTGTTGTCAAAGAGTGTACCGTCCAGATCAGACAAATATAATGTTTTCATTGAATTTCACCTTTTCCCTTGTGTTGAACGTCTTTTTTGTTTATAATGTAATGGAAGTGAAAGGCGGATGGATATGTTAGGTAGGTTTGCCGGGGTTCAGATTACCCGACCCATGGGTTTTGTGGATGAAACGACTGGGATTCAATATAAACTCAATTATGGGATCCTGAAGAATTCGGGCCCCCGAGAGACCGGTGCGTTCGTGATGGGCGTGCGCCATCCTGTTCGTGAATTTTATGGGCGGATCATTGCGGTGGTCCGCCGGACGGGCACGCGTGAGTGCTACTATGTGCTCGCGCCCAAAGGGCGCAAGTATATTATAAACGATATCCGCAGAAATGTCGCCTTTGCTTTTAAAAATTCCGCTTTTACACTGGAGTGCCTGTATGAGGCGTCCTGCGGCGCTGTTGTATTCCGCAATACGCCGGAGGGGCGCGAATATCTGCTGATTCGCAATAAACGCAGTGAGCACTGGGGATTCCCCAAGGGTCATATTGAAGAGGGGGAGACCGAGCAGCAGACAGCTCGCCGCGAGGTGCTGGAGGAGACTGGATTGCATATCGATCTGCTCCCACTTTTTTCAAGCCGGTCGTCCTATACGATCCAGGGGCGGGTGGAAAAGCAGGTGACTATTTTCCTGGCTACCAAGACGGTCATCCAGGAGTCCGAGATTGACGATTACGCTTGGATGCATCTGGATGAAGCGCTTCGGGCTTTGAAATTTGAAAATGACCGCTCCATCCTGAGGCGCGCTGATACCTTCCTCAATCAGCGCGCCGAGCGGGGAAAGTACAGGCGGGGCCGTGGGGCACCCAAAACTGGCCAATAGGCGTGTGTAAGGCCCGTATAATTAAAACACCGATAAAAAATGCAGGACAAACAGTCGTTAGATTGTTTTAATTTCCATGTTTATTTTTCCAAGGTGTTGTGGTATAATAATAGGGATAACAGTATATTTTGAGGGGTGTACCGCGTTGGAAAAATTCGTCATCGAGGGCGGCCATCCACTGAAGGGCGAGGTCAATATCAGCGGGGCGAAGAATGCCGTTGTCGCAATTATTCCGGCCGCAATCCTCGCGCAGGATGTCTGCCGTATCGAAAATATCCCCAATATCAGTGATGTTAGCATGATGATCCGCATCTTGTACCAGTTGGGTGCGGAAATTAAAATGATAAATGACCACACCGTCGAGATTGATTCTACCCACATTAGTTCCTTTATTGTGCCCAATGAGCTTACCAAACAGTTACGCGCCTCCTATTATCTGATCGGTGCGCTGTTGGGGCGTTTTGGCCGTGCTAAGGTGGCGATGCCCGGTGGGTGTGATTTCGGTGTGCGGCCGATTGATCAGCATATCAAAGGGTTTCAGTCGCTGGGGGCTGCCGTGTCCATTGAGAATGCCATGGTGGATGCCAGGGTGGAAGATCGCCGTCTGGTGGGAAATTCGGTCTATCTGGATATGGTGTCCGTAGGTGCTACGATCAACATCATGCTTGCTGCGGTTCGCGCACGCGGATTGACTATTATTGAGAATGCGGCTAAGGAGCCGCATATTGTCGATCTGGCCAACTTCCTCAACTCTATGGGAGCGGATGTGCGCGGAGCGGGGACAGATGTCATCAAGATCCGAGGGGTAGAGGAACT
>USLQ01000141.1 GCA_900555545.1 uncultured Oscillospiraceae bacterium
AGCTTCCCCGAGCGCTGGACGACGGCCTGACGCCCATCATGCTCAAGGAGATCATCTATCAGGCGGCCGCCTATCTGGGCGTAGGACGGATGCTGCCATTCCTCGATATCGCTAATGAGACTCTGATGGCGCGCGGTGTTGCGCTCCCACTGGAGGGCCAGTCTACCACGGACGCGGACACCCGTCTGGAGGCCGGCAATCAGGCGCAGGTGGAGATCTTCGGCGAGGGGATGCGCGGCTTTCAGAATAGCGGGCCGGAGGAGAGCCGCCATATCAACCGCTGGCTGGCCGCCAACTGTTTTGGGGATTATTACACCCGCGGCGGCCTGGATTACAGGCAGCGCGAGATGATTACGTTCTGCTTCCTGGCATCACAGGGGGGATGCGAGCCCCAGCTGGTCAGCCATGCGGCCGGGAATATGCGCGTTGGCAACGACAAGGCGTTTTTGATCCGCGTAATCTCCCAGTGCCTGCCGTACATTGGCTATCCCCGCAGTCTAAACGCCCTGCGCTGCGTCAACGAGGCGGCCGACCAGACCTGAAATCCACAGCCGGATTGGAATGAATCAATTTGAGAAAAATGCGCCGATGTCCTTGATTTTCTGTTCGGAATTTTTTATAATAATAGGGTGTTATATCCAAAACGGGGTTCGCATGTGTGGAATGTGGATCTGAATCAAGAATAATCGGTTAAGCGGGCTCCGCCGGGAGGATGAACTCTGGCGGGGCCTTGACTCTTTTTTTGTAAAAATCCGGTTTTTGAGTTGTTATAGTGAACGATGCAGAGGGGTTTGAGAGATGTTTAAAATCGGTTTTGACAACGAAAAGTATGTAAAAATGCAGTCCGAACATATCCGGCAGCGGATTGCCATGTTCGGCGGCAAGCTCTATCTGGAATTTGGCGGCAAGCTGTTTGACGACTACCACGCCTCCCGCGTGCTGCCGGGCTTCCACCCGGACAGCAAGATGAAAATGCTCCTTGAGCTTAAGGATCAGGCGGAGATTGTCATTGTGATCAACGCCAATGATATTGAGAAGAACAAGGTCCGCGGGGACTTGGGGATTACCTACGACCTCGATACGCTGCGCCTGATCGATGTCTTCCGGTCACGCGGCCTTTTTGTGGGGAGCGTCGTGCTCACGCAGTTCAGCAACCAGCCCTCCGCTGTGCAGTTCCAAGAGCGCCTGACCCGCCTTGGCGTAAAGACGTACCGCCACTATCCGATTGAGGGCTATCCCTCCAATGTGGAGCACATCGTGAGTGCAGACGGCTTTGGTAAAAATGACTTTATTGAGACCTCGCGCTCTCTGGTTGTGATTACGGCTTCGGGGCCCGGCAGCGGCAAGATGGCCACCTGCCTCTCCCAGCTCTATCATGAGCATGAGCGTGGGGTAAAGGCTGGATATGCCAAGTTTGAGACTTTCCCGATCTGGAATCTGCCGCTCAATCATCCGGTCAACATTGCCTATGAGGCCGCCACGGCTGATCTGAATGACGTAAACATGATTGACCCCTGGCACTTGCAGGCGTATGGCGAGACGACGGTCAACTACAACCGGGATGTGGAGATTTTCCCGGTGCTCAACGCGATTTTTGAAAAGATCTATGATGAATCGCCCTATAAGTCCCCTACGGATATGGGCGTAAATATGGCCGGTAACTGCATCATCGATGATGAGGCGGTTCGGTCAGCCGCCCGCCAGGAAATTATCCGCCGCTACTATACGGCCATGTGTGACGGCATTAAAGGCACCCTGTGCGGCGACGAGATCTACAAGACACAACTGCTCATGAAGCAGGTGGGCTGTACGGCGGAGGACCGTCCTGTCGTGGGCGCGGCGCTCGCGGTGGAGGGCCGCACGGGCGAGCCGGCGTCGGCCATTGAGCTGCCGGACGGCCGGGTTGTCACCGGTAAGACCTCCACGCTGCTGGGCGCGTGTTCTGCCATGCTGCTCAATGCGCTCAAGGCGCTGGCCGGCATTGATGACAGCGTGCTGCTGATTGCCCCCCAGGTGATTGAACCGGTTCAGGAACTCAAGGTGAAGCACTTGGGGAACCACAACCCGCGACTGCACACGGATGAGATCCTGCTGGCCCTCTCCATCTCCGCTGTGTCGGACGAGCGGGCCAAGCTGGCGCTCGACCAGCTCCGGAACCTCAAGGGATGTGAGGTGCACTCCACGGTCATCCTCTCCTCAACGGATGAGAATGTTTTAAAAAAGCTCGGGATCAACCTGACCTGCGAGCCCAAATACCAGACCAAACGGTTTTACATCAATCACTGACGGCGTCCAAAGGGGGCGCCGTCCCCATTTTTGCCTGAAAGAGATGAGAAAAGAGCACATTACCTTATTATTACCGATCTAATAGGAGGGATCAAATGATGGACACCAAATACATCTTTGTAACCGGAGGCGTCGTCTCCGGCCTTGGAAAAGGGATTACCGCCGCATCCCTGGGCCGTCTGCTCAAAGCGCGTGGCCTGAGCGTTACGGTGATGAAGCTCGACCCTTATCTGAATGTGGATCCGGGCACCATGAACCCCATCCAGCACGGCGAGGTTTTTGTGACCGACGACGGAGCGGAGACGGATCTGGATCTGGGGCACTATGAGCGCTTTATCGACGTCAGCTTGTCGCAAAACAGTAATCTGACCTCTGGGCGTGTCTATCACACGGTTATCTCCAACGAGCGCAAGGGTGTCTACGGGGGGCAGACCATCCAGGTGATCCCGCATATCACCAATGAGATCAAGCGCCGTATCGCCTTGAATAAGAGTACGGATATTTGCCTGGTGGAGATCGGCGGCACGGTGGGCGACATTGAGAGCCAGCCGTTCCTGGAAGCCATCCGCCAGTTCTCCAACGAGTATGGCGACGAGAAGTGCATGTTTATCCATGTGACGCTGGTCCCTTATCTGAACGCCTCCATGGAGCTCAAGACCAAGCCGACGCAGCACTCCGTCAAGGAGCTGCTGGGTATCGGCATCAAGCCGGATGTGATTGTCTGCCGCACGGAGCACCCGATCGACGACGGGATCAAGGCGAAGATCGCCCTCTTCTGCAATGTGCCGAAGGAGTGCGTCATTGAGAATATGGATATGCCCACGCTCTATGAGATCCCGCGTGCGCTGGAACGGCAAGGACTCGATGAGATCGTCCTGCGCCACCTGAATATCCAATGCGGCGAGGCGGATATGAGCGATTGGGACCGGATGGTCGAGAACCTCAAGCAACTGCACAAGCAGGTGAATATTGCCCTTGTCGGGAAGTATATCGAGCTTCATGACTCCTATCTGAGCGTGGTGGAAGCCCTTAAGCACGGCGGATTTGCCAATGATGCGCAGGTGCACATCGACTGGGTGGACAGCGAACAGATCACGGACGCCGCCGCTGCCGAAAAATTGCTGGGGCATGCGAATGGCGTTATCGTCCCGGGCGGGTTCGGTTCCCGCGGCATCGACGGCATGATTCTTGCCGCGCAGTACGCCCGCGAGCATCAGGTGCCGTACTTTGGCATCTGCCTTGGCCTGCAGATTGCAATCATCGAATTCGCGCGCCACGTTCTGGGCATGGCGGGCGCCCATTCCACGGAGATGGATCCCGATACGGAGCACCCACTGATCGACATTATGCCGGATCAAAAGGATGTCGATATGGGCGGCACCATGCGTTTGGGGCAGTATCCCTGTGCGCTGCGGGAGGGGACCCACGCCTATGAGGCGTACGGTCAGCAGCTGATCTATGAGCGCCACCGCCACCGCTATGAGGTCAACAACGACTACCGCGAGGAGCTGGAGAACGCCGGTATGATGTTGTGCGGCGTCTCGCCCGATAAGCACATCGTGGAGATGGTGGAACTGAAGGATCACCCGTGGTTCGTCGCCTCCCAGGCGCACCCGGAGTTCAAATCCCGCCCGAACCGTCCGCACCCGCTGTTCGCTGGATTTATCCGTGCGTCGCTCGAGCGGAAAGAGAGTGAAAAGTAGGATGCGGAGTTGACTGAGATGCATTTTACAGTTGATCCCGACGGTACCTGGTATTACGGTTTCGATCAGATTTTTGATACCTTGGCGGCGGGGAGCAGCATTACGCAGTGGCGGGAACTGGCGGAGGCCTTTTCGCATAAGCCGAAATATTTGTTTTACACCCGGAAAGGGAAGATTTATCATTCGGGGCGAAAGCGGGGGTTCCTGTATGTCGTGGATGAACCCGTGGCAATCGGCCAGGATATCCATCCGCACCCCCGCACGACGATGGATCAGGATGTGGAATACGTGACAGACCGTCCACTGCGGGTCCGGATGATTCAAAAAATATAGGTGACAGAGCGGTTCGCCC
>USLQ01000142.1 GCA_900555545.1 uncultured Oscillospiraceae bacterium
GGTCCGAGTCGTTTTCGGGAAAGTAGTTGTAGGGGAGCTTGATCGGGAGACCGCGGCGCAGGTCGCGAAAGTACTCATTGGCCAGTGTGTTGCGGTCGTACTCTAAATGCCCCGTTGTAAAAAAGTTTCGGCAGTCCATATCGGAGATCAGGTGTACCCCCGCCAGATCAGAGTAGGAGAGGATCTGCAAATCTTTGACAAGGGCGATGTCGGAGCGGCGCGTCTGTGTGTGACGCGAGTGCGGGGCCAGAAAAATATCGTCAAATCCCCGCATCAGCGGGTGATTCAGATCAAGTGGGTAGTGCTCAAACACGCCAAACAGCTTTTCTTTCAGTGGGTATTTGGGAACCCCATAGTGATAGTACATCCCCGCCTGTGCGCCCCAGCAGATGTGAAAGGTGGAGTAGACGTTCGTCCGGCTCCACGCAAAGATCTCGCACAGCTCTGGCCAGTAGTCCACTTGTTCAAATTCCATCTGCTCCACCGGCGCACCCGTAATAATCATACCGTCAAACTTATCATATTTGATATCGTCAAACGTCTTATAAAACTTGAGCATGTGCTCCGGAGAGGTGTTCTTGGTGCGATGTGTCGCCATCTGCAACAGTTCCACATCCACCTGGAGCGGTGTGTTCCCCAACAGGCGCAGGATTTGCGTCTCGGTAGTCTGCTTGGTCGGCATCAGATTCAGGATCACAATCCGTAAGGGGCGGATATCCTGCATATCGGCACGTTCCCGCCCCATTACAAAAATATTTTCCAGTTCCAGCTCGTGCTTGGCGGGCAGTTCATCGTCGATTCTGATCGGCATGGAATCCCCCCCTCATCTGCAAATGATATAAATATTATTATATCAGATCCCGAATGCAAACGCAAGAAAGGGGCCGAATGTAATTTGGTGCATAACATGGGATTAAGGGGTGATGGCATGGGGAAAATAATGGTTCTGTACGCCTCTGCCTACGGGAGTACCAGGCGGTATGCGGAGTATATTGCGAACGCCCTCGGATGCAAGGCTGTAGATATCCGCCGGATCAAACCGCAGATGATGGAGGAGGCGACTACAATCATTTTTGGCGGGTGGCTGTGCGGCGGAGCGGTAGTGGGGAGCAGTGCGCTGGAGGCCAGACGGGAACTTCTGGCTGGCAAGCATCTGATCGTCTTTGTCACAGGAGCGGGGGAACATGCGGGAACCTCCCGTATGAATGATATTATTACCTCTAATTTTTCGGCCCTTGTGCCGGAGCGGGTATTCTATTTGCGTGGGAATGTTTGCTACCGCAAAATGCACTGGTACCATAAGTTTCTGATAAATTACCTGATGTTTGACGATACTAACGGTGGAAGAAAGTGGCTTAAACAGGAAATGAAATTTTTACGCGAAAAACAGGCGGATGGCTTGATTTTGTACATAAAATCGCGATAGGACTTTAATTTGCTGTGATTTTATGGTAAAATACATTTGTATCACTGTGTCAATGCAGATAGGCGGTATTTTTCGGGATGAAAATTGGTGTTTACAGTGCGCGGAGAGATGAGCGCGATTTTTTTGACCAGGCGGCAAAAGCGTGTGGCGCGGAGCTGGTCCTGTGCGGCCCGGTCCCCGATCTGTCCAATTACCGCAATGCGGAGGGCTGTCGGACGCTCAGCGTTATCACGACACCTATTCCAGCGGAATTGTTGGACGCGTTTTATTCCGCTGGCGTGCGTTTTATTTCGACTCGCACGGTCGGCTATGATCACATTGATGTCGCCCATGCGCGGCAGATCGGGATGCACATCGGCAATGTCAGCTATTCCCCGGACAGCGTGGCAGATTACACGGTGATGATGATCCTGATTGCCATCCGTAAACTCAAGGCCATCGTGATCCGTGCCCAGGGGCAGGATTTTTCCCTCGGCGGTGTGCGCGGACGGGAACTGCGCGATCTGACTGTTGGCGTGATCGGTACCGGAAGGATTGGAACTGCCGTCGTGCGGCGCCTTGCGGGGTTCGGCTGTAAAATCCTCGCCTGTGACCTGCACGAGAACGATGCGGTTCGCTCCTGTGCCACGTATGTGTCCCTGCAGGCACTGCTGCGCACGTGCGATGTCATCACCCTGCACATGCCGGCCACGCCGGATAACTATCATATGATCGACTGCGAGAGCATCCGTCAGATGAAGCGGGGTGTTTGCCTTATCAATACGGCGCGCGGTTCCCTGATCGACACGCAGGATCTGATTGCTGCGCTGGAGGATGGCACGGTCGGTGCAGCAGCACTTGACGTTGTCGAGAACGAGGCAGGGCTCTATTATAATGATTTAAAATGCCAGAATTTGAAAAATAGGGAACTGGCCATTTTGCGTTCGTTCCCGAATACATTTGTCACACCGCACACAGCCTTTTATACAGAGCATGCAGTTCGCGATATGGTGGAGTTTTCCGTCCGCAGCTGCGCTGCCTTCTGCCGTGGAGAGGACAACCCCTGGCTGGTGATTTGACAAAGGAACCAACTGAAAAGGAGAAAAAGGAATGGCTCAATACGATTATCTGATCGTCGGCAGCGGCTTATTTGGATCTATTTTTGCGCATGAGGCTACCCAAAAGGGAAAAAAGTGCCTTGTGATTGAAAAGCGCTCCCATACGGGCGGCAATATCTATTGCCGCGAGACGGCGGGGATCAATGTGCATGAGTATGGTGCGCATATCTTCCACACCAGCAACCGTGAGGTATGGGATTACGTGAACCGCTTTGCAGAGTTTAACCGGTTTACAAATTCCCCGATTGCCAATTACCACGGCGAGATCTATAACCTTCCGTTCAATATGAATACCTTTTCCCGAATGTGGGGCGTGGAGAAACCGGAACAGGCGCGCGAGATCATTGAGCGCCAGCGGGCGGAGATCCAGGGCGAGCCGCGTAACCTGGAGGAGCAGGCCATCTCTTTGGTCGGCCGTGACGTGTATGAGAAGCTCATCAAAGGCTATACGCAAAAGCAGTGGGGACGCGCGTGCGAGGAACTGCCCGCCTTTATTATCAAGCGGATTCCGGTGCGCTTCACATACGACAATAACTACTTTAATGATCTGTATCAGGGGATCCCAAACGGTGGTTACAACGTTATCATCGACCGGCTGCTTGAGGGGATCGAGGTGCGGTTGAACTGCGACTTTTTTGCCCATCGCGCGGAGCTTTCTGCTCTGGCGGATAAGATTGTCTACACCGGAATGGTGGATGCGTATTTTGACCACTGTTATGGGAATCTGGAGTACAGGAGCCTGCGGTTTGAGACTGAATTGCTGGATCAGCAGAATTATCAGGGGGTGGCCGTTGTCAATTACACCGATGCCGAGACTCCTTTCACCCGGATCATTGAGCACAAACACTTTGAATTTGGCACCCAGGAGCAGACGGTGATTACCCGTGAATACCCCGCGGAATGGCAGCCGGGTATGGAGCCGTACTATCCCGTCAATGACGAAAAAAATCAGGCGCTGTATGCCAAGTATAAGGCGTTGGCCGACGCACAGCCCAATGTGATTTTCGGCGGACGTCTGGCGGAGTATAAGTACTACGATATGGACAAGGTCACGCTCAGTGCCCTTGAGATGTGTAAAAAAGAACTCGGTTGATATAGGAGGAGAGATATGGGAGAAAATGAGATCAAGGTCAGCGTCATCATGCCGGTCTACAAGGTAGAACAGTATGTGGGGCGGGCGATTGAGAGTATCCAGGCGCAGACCCTGAAGGAATTTGAGTTTTTAATTGTGGATGATGGTACGCCGGACCGCAGCGGAGAGATCTGTGATGCATATGCGGCCAAGGACAGCCGGATCCATGTCTTCCATAAGGAGAACGGCGGTGCTCCCAGTGCCCGGAATATGGCGATCGATATTGCCAAGGGCAAGTATATGTATTTTATGGATTCAGACGATTGGGCGGAGCCCACCATGCTGGAGGATATGTATAACCTTGCGGAGCAGCAGAGCGCCCAGCTTGTCGTTGCCGGGTTTTATATTGATACTTACTACAGCGACACGGAGTTCTATACGCAGGATCAGAAGCTCCCGGCGCATAATTTCGCCTCTCAGCAGGAGTTCCGTGAGTATGCGTATGAGATGTTTGATCAGAATCTGCTCTATCCGCCATGGAACAAGCTCTTTTTATCAGAATATCTGATCCGCAACAATTTGAAGTTCCCCAACACCTTTATGGATGACTTCCCGTTTGTACTCAGCGTGATCCGTGATGTGGAGCGCGTAGCACTGACGGATCGTCAGTATTACCACTTCATCCGTGCCCGCGCGGAATCGGAGACGGCCAAATATCGCGCGAATTTGTACGAGAAGCGCGA
>USLQ01000143.1 GCA_900555545.1 uncultured Oscillospiraceae bacterium
CTCCTTTAGCTGCTCATAGGCGACACTCAAATCTCCTACGCCGTCCGGATGCATCTCCTCAATATAGAGCTGGTACCGGCCGTCCCGATCATAGACGGAGACCCGCCCGCGTGCGATCACGCGCATACCATCCTGCGGCAAAAAGCGCAGCCGTCCCGCGTTAAAGCGGAACATTACCGCCGCCAGCCGGCAATTCTCATCCTTGAGGGTGAGGTAGATATGGCCGGAAGAATGGCGCTTAAAATTAGAAATTTCCCCACGGATAAAGAGATCGGATAAATTGGCATCTCCATCGAGCAGAGATTTAATATAAGTATTCACTTGTGTGACTGATAAAACTGGCAAATCCATCGTTTATCTACACTCCGATTTTAAAGCGGTGAGAACGGCAATTCCTGCGGCATTGTCACAGGAAAATTCCGGTGCGGCAAAGTAAGCCGGATATTTTGCAGTCAGAGCGGCACGAATCAAGCCATTGGACATGACACCGCCTGAGAACACCACTTCATGTACGCCGTACTCTGTCAGTAACTTCCCAGCCATATAGTCAATGGCAGCACAGACACTATCCAGGCAAAAGCGCGCGATATCCGCGGGGGCATCCCCCTTTTCCAACATAGTGCGGCACTTATTTTCCACACCCGAGAGGGAACAGTCGTGCGCACGGACGGAGGGCTTGATCCGGTATTCGCGCTCGCTATGCAACGCCAGTTGCTCCAGCTGCGCCCCACAGGGAAAGGAGAGTCCCAACATTACGCCCACACGATCCACTACCTGACCGGCATTCAGATCAAGCGTATTCCCGACAATCCGGCAACCGAGTATATGTTCGGTAGATGGCGTGACAAGCAGCGCCTCCGTTGTTCCCCCGGACACGTGAAAGGCCAAAAATTCGTGGCCAACCAGATCCAGCCGCCCCGACGAATAGAGTGCCGCTGCAATATGGCCGCACTGATGGGAAAAGGAATAACATGCAATTCCTGCCGCCTGAGCGGCGGCGCTTGCAGCCGATACCCCTGCCCAGAAACACGGCATATACGATCCCTCCACATCGCGTGGTCGGGCCGATACACCAACCGCCCCATAGGGGGGCGGGGCGATGGCGCAGACCTGATCGAGCAGCGAAGGGAGCGCCCGCGTATGCTGGAAGAGCGCATCACTCTGCCGAAGTCCCCTCTCCCCCTGTTTGACGGTGAGAAGGCGTTTGACATGGTGCACCTCACCGGAGGCGGCATCGTACACGGCAGCCGATGTCGTGTAATTGCTGGTATCAATCCCAAGGTAGGCGGACAAGCTACTTCACCTCGGCTCTTTTGGCGATGCTCCCCAAAACGCCATTGACAAAGGCGGCGTCCTCCGGACCGGAATATGTTTTTGTCAGTTCAACCGCCTCATTGATAGAGACATTCAGCGGAATCCCATCCAGATATTCAATTTCGCAGATTGCAATCCGGAGCACCGCAACGGAGACCTTGCTCAGCCGGTCAAAACTCCAATTGACCAGATTCTCCTGGATCAAGCGATCGATCTCCTCCAAGTGCTCGCACGCCACTGTAAAGAGCGTCTCCGTAAAATCATCGTGTGTAAATTCGCTCAGGTCAGCCTTAGCAGCAATGATGGCCTGTGGGGAGAGTTCGGGGCTGAAAATTTTTTCAAACATCAGGGCAAAAGCCTGTTCCCTCGATTCATGTCGGGTCATCTGTTATACTTCCTCCAATTAAAGCAGCCCCCGCGCAAGGCGTGAGGGCAAATTTTTTATTCTTTGTTTTCCACTTTCTGGGTAAAATCAATCCCAAGAACACTTACATCTACACGGGAGACGATACGCCCCGTCATGCTCTGAACGGCATCCTTGACGCTGCTCTGTACCTTTTCGCACACGAGCGGAAGCCGCGCGCCGCTTTTCAGCTTAATATAAAGATGAATTTTGATCTCGTTGTCAACAGCCGCAATGCTGACCAGACGCCGGACACCATCCCCGATGCGCAAGGCCGACCGAACATCGGACGGACGCGGAAGCAGCGCAGCCACCCCATCGATATCTTTGGCGGCATTAGCGGCGATGGATGCAATCACTTCCTCGCTGATCACAAGGTTCCCAGCGGGGGCGGAAGTTCTCTGATTATCCATAGGGCAAAACCTCCTTATGCCCTATATTATACCACAAACCGCGCAAGACTCAACTATTTTGATTCAATTATTGTAATATTTTCCCCCGCGATGCCGGTCTGCTGGATCAGGATATCCTTGATCTGAAGGGCAGAAGTATCATTCACACCACCTTGGCTGACCATCACTTGTGCCTTGTCCCCATTGATACTCACCAGACATTTGGCGGCAATTTTGGACTGGATCAGATTCTCACAGTCCGCTTCCTTTTTGATCGTATCGGTCAGACTGTTCAATTGCTCCCGGGCCGAGGCTTTGGATTCTTCGTCCGATTCTCCGCTGTTGATTACCTGGTTCAGCTTGTCAAACGCCTCGTCGTGCGCCTTCTGCCGGTTTTCGCGGGCTGATACAAACAGTTCACTCTCCTGCCCGGCTACCTGATTGTCCGCGTTAGCCAGCGTCCCGCTCACATATTGGGCATCCCCCAGGTTTTTATCCTCCTGCTCTTCGGCTGCCACATTGGTGTTTTCCGGCGTGGCGGAGGCGGCCTCGGCCTCCGGCCGTGTAAAATACCAATTGACAAACACCGCGGAGCCCAAGGCGAGCGTGAGCGCTGCTGCTACGATCTGTCTCTTTTTTATTGCCATAATGATTACCTCCTATTATTCAGACGCCATTTTGGCGATTGATATTTTAGCGGTGCTGATATCTAAAACGGCCGCCACGGCGGACGTAATCTTCTCCCGCACATACACGTTATCCCCGCCGTCACATACGATTGCAACCCCACGGATCCTGGGCTGGATGATCTTCAGGAGCAGCCCACCCTCCTCCGAGGAGCTGGACTGAATTAATACGTATTCATCCTCCTGGCTGTATTTCTCTCCGCCATCCGTACCACTGCTCTCCCGCTCCTGAGCGCCCTGTGTGGCCCAGACGGATTCCTCCGAATTTTCCAATGTCACCATCACCTTTGTCCGTCCCGCTCCCGCTATGGAGGAGATGATTGCAGCGAGTTTATCCTCCGTCTCCGCAACATAGGACTGTCGTTCTTCCGCCGCCTGTTCCGGGCTCTCGCCTGTTTTCTCCGCACTCTCGGACTGTTCCGGCAGGAACTCTGTCGCCAATAAGAGCAACATGCCCGCAATCCCAGCCGCCAGCAAAAGCAATATTTTTTTATCCTTTACCATACGTTTCCACAGGGAAGTCCCATTGATCTTTTGGAGCCATCCGCTCACGCCTCATTCACCTCTGTCCTGATCTGAACCGGACATCCTGTCTGCTGTGTCACCCGATCCGAGATCTCCTGCCAATCCGCATCCGCTGATGAGGCAATTGTGATCTCATCAATTTGTATGTGACCGTCGTCCAAAATATCCGTTTCCACAGTAATCTCGGCATCCGTAATTTGATAGCCGCTTAAAATCTCTTCCGCCAATGTTTGCAGCCTCTCCTGCGCCTGTAATTCGAGAGAGCGGTTTACCCGTTGCTCCATCTCCTCAAGCTGCTCCTCCACAGACGCCTCATCAAACTCGGGAAGTGCCACCTTGACCCCATCGCCAGTAAGAAAGGGCGAGAGCACCGCACAAAGCAGAAATACCCCGGTCAGGACACGCACGCTCCGCTCCTTTTTAAAATTGGGAAACAGCATCTGAAGCACCGCTGCCGCCAACACGCAGACAACGATACAGATCCCCCAGCTTTGAATGGCTTCCATTTTAAAACTCCGCCTTTACCGTTAAAATAACAGCCGTGGATATTACCAGCAATATCAGGCAAAATATCAGGATGATATGGAGCAGCGCCAGTCCATCCGAAATCCCTTTGAGCAATTTTCCGGCACGCTCCTCCCCCAGTGCACCCGCTACACCAGCGCATAGATTCAGGCACAGATTCCATAGCAGCAATTCAACAAGCGCCGGGCCCAGAATTGCGGCAATCGCCAAGATGGCAAAAATCCCCACAGAATTTTTAACGATACTCAGCCCGCTCATGATCGACCCAAGTGCGTCCGACACAGATCCGCCGATAACGGGAACAAAGGACCCAACTACAAACTTTGCGCTCTTAAGCGCCACTGTATCCACTCCCTTTGCAAGAACGCCCTTGGCTGTAATCAGACCAGTAAATACGGTGCCGCAGAAAGCCAGCGCAACAGTCACCGTTTTTTTGACCGCCTGTGTCAGCGCGG
>USLQ01000144.1 GCA_900555545.1 uncultured Oscillospiraceae bacterium
TTGGCCGCAAAATATTGGGCTGCGCGATCCGCCCCATATTTCCGGAGCAGCTTGTCATAGATCAGCCCGTGCTGCACGGTGATTTTGGCCGTGGTGTTCTGCGTGACACCTGAACAAATCGTGTCCGCCTCTGCCAGCGCGCAGCCGACATGTTTCTCCCGCAGCAGCAGGGCGCACAATATCCCGGCCATCCCGCCGCCGATGATCAGAACATCCGTATGGAGATCGTGCTCCAGCTTTTGGAAGTGCGGCAGCTGCGCCGTCTTGGTCCAAAGGGATTCCATTCATACTCACCTCATCGGTTAGTATGGCCAAAAAAGAGGCGGCTATTTATGATATAAGAGCGGCTCCGCTTTTTGAGCGAAGCCTCCTGCTTAAAAATCCATTTTCCATTGTCGCGGTGCACAGGGCGCGGAATCCCAAACTCATATCCGCGGGATCGTCCCGTCCAGCTTGCGCGTGTCGAAGAGCAGCTCAATAAAGCTTTTGGCGTATGGAATGAATGCGCCGCCGTCGATCATGGCGAGGATCTCCTCTCGCGAAGCCCAGCGGACGGCCTGGACCTCCGATTCCTGGAGGCGGAGGGCTTCCAAATCCACTTCCCGCTCGACCAGATAGATGTCGTTAAACCCCTCTCCAAAATTGATGGTCAGCTTCGGGCGTTTATCGGAGAGGTCGAGTTTTAGCCCGATCTCCTCCAGCGTCTCCCGCTCCGCCGCCTGACGGGAGTCCTCCCCGGCTACGGCGCTGCCGCCCACGGTGACATCCCACTTATCCGGCCATCCCTTTTTAAACGGCTGGCGCTGCTGGATCAGCATCTGGCCGCGCGCGTTAAAAATGCACACATGGACGGCCAAGCGGTAAGATCCCGCCGGAACGGGATCCCCGCGGCGGTGCGTTTTGCCCATTTTGATCCGATCCCGGTCGTACAGATCCAAATACTCCATGAAAATTCCCTCTCCGCTATTTTTCTCACGTGTTGGCGAGATATTCCAGGATCTCCGCGGCATTGGTGTCCGGTTTGGCCTTCTCCCACACCTTTTCGATCGTCCCGTCCGGCCCGATCAGGTACGTGGTGCGCACCACGCCAATGCTCACCTTGCCGTACAGCTTCTTCTCCTGCCAGACGTCATAGGCCTGAATGGCCTGAAGCTCCGGATCGGAGAGCAGAATGAATGGCAGATTGTGTTTTTCCGCAAAGCGCGCGTGGCTCGCCACAGAATCCTTGCTGATCCCGATCACCGGCACCCCCAATGCCTGATAGCGGTCTAATGCGGCGGCAAAGGCGCAGGCCTGCCGGGTACATCCGGGCGTGTTGTCCTTGGGATAGAAGTAGACGACCACCCGCTTCCCGATAAAATCCTCCAGCGCCACCGTCTGTCCGTTCTGGTCGGGCAGCGCGAACAGCGGCGCCTTTTCTCCTGCGTGCAGCATGAAAAATTCCTCCTTTAAAGTTTTGTCAAATGGTTCAGCGTGCTCTGACACCAGTCAAACAGCAGCCGGAAGGCGCTGTCCGTATCCCAATCGTCCTGCCCACGGTGCGCGATTGCCCACTGTAAGGCGGTGTGATCCGACCCCGACAGCCGGGGGAGCAAGTCCTTTTTGGTCCCATAAAAATCCCCCGTACGCAAAAAGTGCAGGTTTTGCAGGATAAAAAACACCTGCTTGTACAGCTCCGGCAGTGCTTGACGCAGCGTCTGTTCAGGGGCGTGGATCCGGGTATGGCAGAGCCCATGATATAGATTGCCCAGGGATAGCTTGACGTAATTCAGAATATCGTCCTGCGTATAGTCCGGCACAAAATTTTGCAGGCTGCCAAAATAGTCGCGCGTGGTGTGCAGCAGATGGCAGATCTCCAGCGGGTTCCAGTGCGCCATCTCCGCACGGCCGCAGATAAACCCACAGGCCTTTTCCGGCTCCTCGGTCTGCGCCACCAGGACACGATAGCGCTCCAGATCCTCCGCAGTCAAGCCGTCCAAAATCACCATCACGTCAATATCGCTCTGCTCAGTCGCCTCGCCGCGCAGATAGCTGCCCTGCAGGCCCACATAGCAGAGCCGGCGTCCGAATGCGCGCCGGAGTGTATCGGTAAAGGCCGGCAGATATGTTTGTATTTTGATCATGATCCCCCTCCTTTTTCAGCGAAAGTAGAAAAGAGGGCAGCGTTCCGCCCCTTTTCTGTCAGAATGATTCTTTTGAGTGGGTAGCAGCCCTGTCCAGATAGATCTGAAAGTACCGTCGGCCCAGTTCCACGCAGCTCTTCCGGGAGAAGTGGATGTTATCCTCCGCAGAATTCGCCACAAGGCCGTCGGATTCGGCATACCCGCCCAACGGCAGGGATTCCATCAGCTTCCGCGTGCTCGCGGCGATCTCATATGCGCCGGGGTTCAGTTTCATCCAGCCGGGGACCATATTCCCGGCGATAAACGGGACGTGCGCGATGTTTAACCGGTTCTGTGTTTCCGAGATCAGCGTGTCCAGCAATCCGGCATACGACGTGCCGCTCATTCCACTGATGACATCCGTCTCACCCTGGTGCCACAGGAACGCCTTGATCTCATTCTCCGGGTTGAGCGCCAATACTTCCCGCGCCCTCCGGATCATCCGCTCAAACAGGTCTTCGCCCACTCCCCAGTGGTGATCGGAAAAGCCCGTCCCGCCTACCGCGGTATTGAGCAGCATCAGCTTGCGTCCGGGATTCAAAAGCCCCGCCTTTACATATTCCTCGCCAAAGTACAGGCAGAATGACGCCGAAGTGCGGCGGCGGCCGTATTTTTTGTCGCACGCCAGATGGATGCCCTTGTTTTCCGTGCAGCCATAGATGGGATCGTGCGGTACAAACTGAAAGTCCCTGTCCCCACGGCCGTACCCTTCGGCGTTCGACTGTCCCGCGATCAAGATGATGTCATAGGGATAGGTTTGAAAAGATTTGTCGGTAATCAGATATCGGCCGCGCTGAAACAGATGGAACATTTTATATCTCCCATAATATTGGTTTTGAATTCACGCCTCGCGGATCACATTGACACCGTTCTCATATCCCAGCGCGTTGGCGGTCTGAATGTGATATCCGCCGTGGCGGCTGAAGCGCACGCCGATCGTATAGCCGTCCAGCGCGTGCGGCACCTCCGCCGTGAGCGTCTGCTGCCCATAGGTGCAGAGCGTCTTGACGTCCAGCCCGGCGAGCGGATAGCTCTCCTCACTCCCGTCGGAATCGATCAGTACCAGCTCCGCGCCCGAAATATTCAGCGGCGCGCCAAAGCCGTAATTTGTCACCATCAGACTGACGGTGGAGGATTCCCCGCTCCGGGCGGAGAGATCGGAGAGCACCAGATGGTAGCCGAGAAAATCGGCGATGTAGTCGTAGATGCTGTGCTGAATCGAGTTCCCGTCCGCATCCATAAAATAGGCATCATAGTACGGAACGCCGAGCGCTTTGGCATCATCGAGGGAGAGCATTTCACTTTGATAACGCCGGATGTTGTAATAGGACTCCGGCTGTTTCCCGCCCTTGATGAACTCGCGGTAGTTGTGCTCGAGCGAGAGGGTGGTCAAGTGGTGTTCATAGAGCTGCTGGATCAGCTTTTGGCCGTCCACATACTCGTCCGGCTCCTGCGTGCCGCCGGCCCAGGGCATTTCGCCATCGTTCAGGAGGTATTTATTGGTTTGCTCAAACACCCGGTACTCCTCGGAGTCGTTATTGCCGCCAGCCGTGTTCCACGGGTGCGGGCGGCCGACGAGAAAGTCGTTGTGATATCCGACACGGGCGGCGTATTCCTCATCCGCCTCCTGCGTCACGACCATATAGCGCCCCTGGATATACGTATTCTCCGGCACCATGGCGCACACGGCGTTGACGATCTTGCCGCGGTTGTAGTTGACGTTGGAGGAACCGAACTCGCCCCACGCGCCGATCATGCCAATCTGGAAGACCGTCACCGTATCATACCACAGGTCGATATTCTGGTCAATCCACTCCCCGAGCTGCTCAATGTGCCGGAGCATCTGCTTCTGCTTGGGGGCAAATTCGGAGTTCTGGTCGGATTCATAGGCAAAGCGCAGCACCATGGACATCCCCTTGGAACGGATGTACTCAAAGTAAGCCTTCATCTGGTCGAGCGCGTGCTGATCCAAGTCCTTGTCGTAATATTCCTTTAAGTAGATATACACCTGAATCTCGCGGACATTTTCCTCGCTGTAAAAGGCCAGCATGTCGTTCAGATAATCATAGCCGTCGATTCCGTCGCCCGGCCATGCCTCTCCGCTGCCGAGCGTGTAGTACGTCTCCAATCGGAAG
>USLQ01000145.1 GCA_900555545.1 uncultured Oscillospiraceae bacterium
TCCAAGCCTGATGGTACACATCGCTGACGCACTCCTCGGCATCCTCAGCCACCGACAGAATATTCCGGGCGATACGGCGGCAAAAGTCCCCGTACTTCCGGTCGGTCTCCACAATCGCCGCCTCATCCCGCTCCCAGTACAGCTTGATAATCTGAGAGTCCTCCAATATCGCTCCCCCCTCTCTGTTTTTGAAAGGCCCTTCACCTATTATGACAGGATTTACAGGCGGATGTTCCCATTTTCAAAAGAAAAACCGCCCGGCACGCGGATTTCTCCACGCACCAGGCGGTCTTCCGGTATTTTGCCAAACGGTTATTCCCCGCTATATTTTTTATATCCGGGGTGCTTCCCGGTTACGCCGTACTGGGCGCGCATGGAGATCAGCCGGTCGATATTCTCGCGGGAGATCTCCTTGGCTCCGCCGAGCAGATGGGCCGTCAGGCTGATTTTGGCAAAGAGCTCCAACGTCTCCATCCGGTAATAGGCGGTGATGACATCCGATCCGACGGCCAGCGCGCCGTGGTTCATCAGGAGCACGACATCGTGCTCACCGAGGTACGGGGCGATCGCCTCCGGCACCTCGTAGGTGGAAGGCGTGCCGTACGGTGTCACCGGTACGGAGCCGATGGCGATGACCGTCTCGATCATCGAGTACTCATCGAGCGCCTTGTGCGCCACGGCATAGCCGGTGGCGGTCGGCGGATGGGCGTGCAGGACGGCGTTCACATCCGGGCGCTCCTGATAGCAGCGCAGGTGCATCTTGATCTCCGACGAGGGGCGCAAGCCTGGCGCACCCTCGAGCACGTTCCCGTCCGCGTCGATACGCACGAGCTTGTCCGGCGTGATAAAGCTCTTGCTCATGCCCGTGGGCGTGGCGAGAAAGGTGCCGTCCTCCAGCCGGGCGGAGACGTTGCCGTCGTTGGCTGCAACCCAACCGAGCTGCCACATCTTGTGGCAGACATCGCAGATCTGCTCGCGCAGTCCCATATAACTGAACTGTTCACTCATGATATCAAACTCCTTCGACTTGCTGCGGGATCAGATGACTCCCTTTTGCAGAATGATATTCGCGTACAGCGCCTTTTCGCCGGTGGCGATCACAGCGTAGGCCTTTTTGGCCTGCTCGTAAAAGGCGAAGCGCTCCAAATGGCCTACGGCATTTGCGCCGCGGTCATCGTACTTGGCCACTGTGGCCTGATACTCCCCCCAGATAGGCGTCTCCACCGGGTCTCCGGGAACGACCTCCATCAGCGTGACGGGCTTCTCCACGTACGGATCCAGCGGAAAAAATTGAAGCATGGCGTCGAGCAGCTCCGGAACGCCGCAGCTGTCCAGACGGATCACAGGCTTCCCCCTGCCGATGCTCTCCGCCGGGAAGTTTCCGTCCCCGATCACGATCTGATCCCCGTGGCCCATCTCGCTCATCACCTTTAAAAGCTCCGGAACTAAAATAGGCGGTATGTTCTTTAACATCCTGTTACCTCCTTAAAACGCGCATAGGCTTTATCCCATCGTTCTGGATCGGCCGGTTCATAGATCTGAACCGGCTCCGAAGCCCGGACAATCTTCCGGATCTCCGGCAGGCCGCTGATCGCGCCCAGCGCGCACAGCTGAATGGCGGCATTCCCCAGGACGGTCGCCTCGGCCGGCCCGGCGATGACGCGGCAGCCACAGGGATTTGCCGTAAAAGTGCACAGCTGTGCACTCTTCGTCCCGCCGCCAATCATATAAAACGCGGGGTACTGCCTACCGGTACAGGCGGAAATCTCCTCAACCGCGTGGCGGTACTTGAAGGCAAGGCTCTCGTTGATGCAGCGGACGATCTCACCCGGAGACTGCGGCACATGCTGCCCCGTCCGGCGGCAGTACATCCGGATGCGCTCCGGGATATCTCCGGACGGGGTAAAGACCGGGTCGTCCGGATCGATAAAGCAGGCAAACGGCTGACACTGCGCCGCCATCTCCTCGAGCTCGCCAAAGGAATAGTTCTCGTTCTCCCGCATCCACTGGCGGCGGCTCTCCTGAATCAGCCAGAGGCCGATGATGTTTTTCAGAAATGAGGTCTTACCCGCAAAGCCGCATTCGTTAGTAACATCGAGCCGTCTGGAATTCGCGTCGATGAGCGGCGCTTCCAGTTCGGTGCCGAGCAGCGACCACGTGCCGCAGCTGAGGAAGATGAAGTTCTCCTCAGCCGCCGGAACGGCCGCAATCGCGCACTGAGTATCGTGCCCGGCGGCGGCGATTACCTGCATTTCCGGAAGTCCCAACTCCTCGCGCAGATTCGCGCTGATGGGGCCAAGCACCGTCCCTGTCGGGACAATGGACGGCAAGAGGGAGGCCTTTACACCGATGGCGTCCAGCACACGGCCGGACCACTCCTTTTTCCGGGCGTCCATCATCTGCGTGGTGGACGCAATGGAGAGCTCCGCGCACTTTTTACCGCTGAGCAGATAGTGGAACAGATCCGGCATCAGCAGCAGGGCATCCGCCCGTTCCAACAGGTCCGCACGCTGCTCTCTGAGCGATAAAAGCTGGAAGAATGTATTAATTTCCATCATCTGATTCCCGGTGATATCATACAGTTCATCAGGATTCAGATATTTGGCGCTGCGCTCGACCATGCCGGCGGTGCGGGCGTCGCGGTAATGGATGGGGTTCTCGAGCATCCGGCCATCCTTGCCGATCAGGCAGAAATCCACACCCCATGTATCGACCGCAACACTCTCCGCCCCGCCGTATTCCTTGGACTTGATCAGACCCTGCTTGATCTCGTGATACAGGCGCAGGACATCCCAGTACATGGTGCCCTGCACCGTCACCGGATCGTTGGAAAAACGGTGGATCTCCTCCATGGAGATTCTCTCCCCATCGTAGGTACAGCGCATCGCCCGGCCGCTGGAAGCGCCAAAATCAAAGGCGAGCACACTTTTCGTTTTTTGATTCATGTGTTTCTCCGTTATTTATACAGGGGGCCGTAATTGGCGCACGCACGGTAGTCAGCCCCCTCCGCATCCATACCAAAGGCGTTCCACGCGCTCGGACGGAAGATTTCCTCCTCCGGCACGTTGTGCATGGCGACCGGGATACGCAGCATGGAGCACAGCGTGATCAGGTCCGCACCGATATGGCCGTAGCTGATTGCGCCGTGGTTCGCGCCCCAGTGGTTCATCACGTCATACGCCGTCTTGAAAGCGCCCTTACCGGTAGTGCGCGGCGCAAACCACGTGCACGGCCAGGTGTAGTCGGTGCGCTTCCACAGCTTATCGCTGACTTCGGCCGGCAGCTTGACTGTCCAACCCTCGGCGATCTGGAGCATTGGGCCAAGTCCCTTGACCAGGTTCAGGCGGATCATGGTCACAGGCATCTCGGCCTCCGTCAGGAAGCGGGAGGAATATCCGCCGCCGCGGAAATAGCCCTGGTCGGCCGCATTCCACGTGGTGGCAGCCATGATGGCGTCCTGATCGGCCTGCGTGACGTTGTACCACTCCTTCATCACGGCGTTCCCGTCCGAATCGACCGCCTTACCGTTTGCATCCAGGCAGGCTGCGCCGGAGTTAATCAGATGGATGAAGCCGCCTGCCTCTTTGGCCTTTCCCTCGAGTTCATAGCCGGTGACACGCTTGACGGCTTCCGGGCTCCAGTAGGTACGCACGTCGGCGAAGATCTGCGCACGGTTGGTGAGCAGCTTCATGAACAGCATACCCAGCCCGTTGAGCACGTCGTTCTCCGTGGCGAGCACATACGGCTCGCGCGCGTTCCAGTCAAAGGAGGTGTTCAGCATGGCCTCCGCAAAATCCGCGTTCGGATAGAAGTCCGTCCACTGGCGCTGGCCCTGGAAGCCCGCGGCGATGGCATTGTGACCCACGCGCTCCTCCTCACAGCCCTCCGGCAGGTTCTTGTTGCCGTTCATCAGATCTTTGATGATGCACATCATCTTGACGACGAACTCCCAGTCCTTCTCCTTCTCCTCCGCACTCTTCTGCACGGACTCCGGGTTCTTGTCAAAACCGATGATGCACTTTTCCTTGGTCCAGGCGCGCGCCTTCTGGAACTCCGCCTCATCGTAGATGCCCTCCGTCATGCGGCGGATGATCTCGACCTCGTCCACGGACTCCACGCGCATGCCGAGGTATTCCTCGATAAACGCCGGATCGATGATGGAGCCGCCGATGCCCATGCAGATGGAGCCGATCTGAAGATAGGACTTGCCGCGCATGGTGGCGACGGCGACGGCCGCGCGGCCAAAACGCAGGATCTTCTCCCGCACATCAGCCGGGATCTCGGTATCG
>USLQ01000146.1 GCA_900555545.1 uncultured Oscillospiraceae bacterium
TACGGATTTAAAGTAATCCGGCTCTTTGATCATCATCCTGCGGCCAAAACCGAATACATCGCTTTGATACTCCCGCATCAGGATGTCCAACACCCGGCTGCATGATTCTTCCAAATACGTTTGAATGGCCTGGCGAATTATCTCAATTTCCTCCTCCTCTAACACCTGCGGTCCATTCTGAATCTCGCTGATGTCAAATCGGGTAAAAATCCTCACATTGGCATAGGGCTGATCCCCATTTAGGCCAACGTCATAATCAGCATCACAGCTGACAAAATACAGACTGACATTGCCGAGATCTGGAATGGGCAAATCGAGATTATTGTTCTTGATATTCCCATCCAAAATCAACATCATCTGCGACTGCATGGCATCCAGATACCCACAGATTTTGTCATCCCGCAGGATGGCCGCTCCGGAAACCTGGACGCCTGTCCCCCCCTTTGGCTCGTCCTTTACAGTTTCCAGACAGGGGGCGGTCGCGTCAATTCCCGGCTCAATATACCGGTTGACGATATTTAACACCTGCACGCGTGCCTTTTTGGATTGTGATTCGAGCATACGTGCAATCTCTTCGGCAGGGATGGTTGCATCGCCAAAATCGGCATCCAAAATATCCGCGGCTTTCCCGCGTGTGACGGCAAAGTCAATGGACGGGCGTGTGGAATAATCCCGGATAAAGTAATCAAGAATGTTGTGGATCCCCGTCTCCGCAGCAGCCTCACTGACAATCAGGACTCGATTATGTGAGAACATCGGGCTTTTACCAACAAACTGTCGGATCCCATTGATGGCCTCCGATATTGTACGCCCGCGCGTCGTATAGAGTGTAGTGACGTTTTCGCTTGTCTCTACCCCGGACGGGCTGGCTTGGGTAAGATTGAACACCTGGATGGTAAGGACGTATTGACCCTCTTCGTAATCCACGCCGATCCCCTGTAGGACAACCCGATTGCCGATGTCACTGTCCCGGTGGTTACTGCACCCGGAAATCGCAAACAACAACACCGGCAGCATCAGCAGCGCAACGATCCTTTTCATGCCTCACCCTCCTTCCGAAGGCGTCTTTGGCGAATGGTGCCTGTGAGTAGCAGCAACAGTGGGATCACAAGCACTACAGCTGCAAAAATTGCTATCGATGGCACATATTGGTTGATCGCGATATAGCGGTTTTCATCCAGCGAGATATAACTGACGCATAGCGCCGTGATCAGCGCACCACCCAAAATCCAAATATTCTTTTTACCCCTGGGTACGGTACGCCGGATACAGTGGGAAAAGAGATAGAGAAACAGGGAGGATTTGACCGCGGCACAGGCAACCCACACACTTGTCATCACAGCGTCCAACCGTTGAAATACGCCGATACTGGCAATCTCTGCCAACGTGTAGAATGGGAAAATTTGTGTAGATGCAAAGGCGCCCAGCGCCCCAACCGCAAAAAAGGACAGGACAAGGATGGCAATACTGATCCACGCCATCCATTTGCCATAGGTCCGCTTCATTCTCCCCGTGGCATGGGGCATAATGACCGCGAGCACTGCAATCTCAGACGTATTGGCCAAGGAGCGAAATGCCGATTGAAAAACAGGCGAAACACCATCGTAAAACAGCGGGGCAAAGTTAAACGCTCGAATTTGCGGGATCAGGGTGGCGAGCAGCATCCCTACGACAAGAACTGTCAGCACGGCTACTATAGCGGAGGCGCGTACCAGTGACTCCAGTCCCAGTGTGGCAATATAAGCACAGACAGCTGTAAACACGACAATAAAGAGAAGGGCATTCATCTCTGGAAAGACAACGGTCGTTGAAAAGACCTCAAACCCGGAGATCAAATTGATATTTTCAAATAAAAAGTATAGTGCCAACAGGGCGGCAACGATCTTGCCGGCAACAGGCGAGATTCCATCCGCATAGTCCAGAATCCCACTCTTGCCCCGGTCATAGATTGCAAATACCGGCAGAGCGCAGAGGAAGAGCAGCACGTCCCAGATCAGCACACGCGGGAGCATATCTACGGTGGTTGCAGAGCGCTCCATAGCCGGCATGAGCATCAGTGCGGTAATGATCCGGCTGACGAATAATAGGCAAAAGAGCTGTGTCGAGCGAATTTTACTGACGCCTTCCAATTCTATCTCACCGCCTTTCCGCTGGATTCCCCAAGATCCTGAACCAGCATTTTATGCTTTCCCAGCGTTTTCCATCCTGCGCGGTAAAGCATATCCCGCAGAGCGCTCTTGTAGTAGGGGGAAATGGGCGACATATAGGGGACGCCGTATGGGTTGATTGCACACATATTGGCCAGTACAACTACGCTTAGCAGAACAATCCCATAAAAACCCAGGAACCCACCTGCAAAAATAAAGAGGAAGCGCAGGATGGATATGGGCTCAAACAGTGCCGGTGTCACATAAGAGGTGATGGCGCTGATCGCGACAATAATCAGCATCGGCGGCGCAATCACCCCCGCGGTGACCGCAGCGTCGCCAATGACAATGGCGCCAATAATGCTGACGGCATGGCCCATCTGTTTGGGAATCCGCAGGCCTGCCTCCCGCATGATCTCATAGATCACATGGATCAAAACGGCCTCCAGCATAATTGGGAGCGGCGTGCGGGAGTGCGTGGCGACAATATCATACAGGACGGACTCCGGGAGCAGTTCCTGGTGAAAGGTCGCAATCGCCACGTACAATCCCGGCAGCAGGATGCTGATAAAAAATGAAATCATCTTGATAACGCGCAGGAAAAAGGTATAGTACGGTCGCATGGCGTAGTCGTCCGGCGAGTGGAAATTTTCCACAAACAGATAGGGTACTACGAGCGCGAACGGGGTTCCGTCCACCAGGATCCCGACGCGCCCCTCACTGACCTTGGCGCAGAAGGAATCGGGACGTTCGACTACCCCAACGGCTGAAAACATGGATTTGACCGAGGTATCCAAAAACGGCTGGATATACCCAGACTCCAGTACAATATCCAGTTTCATCCGGCTTATCCGCCGTTTGACCTCGTCCAAAATAGCCGGATCCACCCGATCCTGCATATAGCAGAGACAGACCATTGTATTGGTGCTCTTGCCGATCGTCATGCTTTCAAACCGCGCCTGCGGTGTTTTAAGTCTGCGGCGCACAAGGGTCATATTCATTTTGAGCGTTTCGACAAACCCTTCACGCGCCCCTCGTTCCTGCGCCTGCGTTTCCGAGTCCTCAATCGACCGGGTGGGATAGCCCTGTACGCCGTATGCCTCGCAGCACGCCACGCCATCGATCAGGAGCAGCGCAAAACCGGAGAGCAGCAAATCAATCGCCTGAGAAAACTGATAGACATCCTTGGTGTCGATATGGGTGACCACCTGCGACCGGATGTATTCAAACTGATCCTGCGGCCGCCTGGGCATGTGTTCGGCCTGTAAAATCGGTTCCACCACGCTGCGGGCGATCAGCCCCTTGTCCACCATGCCTTCGCAAGTGATGACTGCCGCCTCCGTCCCGGCGATCGTCAAATTTCGGATGACCAGATCGGCGCTTGAGCCAAACTGGCCGTACAGATAGATCATGTTTTCCTGCAAACTTGACTTGATGTGCACGGCGGGCTTTTCCGGCTCCGGCCGGTCCTCCGGCACAAACTGGCGCTTTAATCTCTTTTTGATAGAATCAAACATAGCAACACTCCCCGGAATAGTTATTTCCTGGGAGCGCCGTGAATATTCCGCGCGCATAAGGGAATGTAAATCCGCCATACTATCCGTGGAGGCGAATCAAATGTTAATTACCCTGCTGCGTTCCATTATTCTATATCTGCTGATTATCGCCGCCGTGCGCATCATGGGCAAAAGGCAGATTGGCCAGTTACAGCCGACAGAGCTTGTCATCACGATCCTGATTTCCGAAATTGCCGCAATCCCGATGCAGGACAATGGCCTTCCGCTGTTCAACTCCATTATCCCGATCTGCATTTTGGTCGCCTTTGAGATTATCCTCTCCGTAATCAACATGAAATCCATGCGCTTCCGCCGCATTATGGAGGGAAATTCCGTCATTATCATCCGCGACGGCAAGGTCGACCAAAAGGCACTGAAAAAGCTCCGGATCACGACCGACGATCTGACGGAAAGCCTGCGCCAAAAGGACGTGTTTGATATAAAAGACGTCCAATATGCAATTTTTGAGACAAATGGCGCCCTGAGTGTACTGCTTAAACCCGGCAAACGGACTGTGACAGCGGATGATATGGGGCTGTCCCCTACCGATAACGGGCTGCCGTGTACAGTCATTAACGACGG
>USLQ01000147.1 GCA_900555545.1 uncultured Oscillospiraceae bacterium
CGATGGCAGCACCGGCAGCAGCACGGCCGCCAGTACGGCGCACATCAACCCGCAAATGCGTTTAAGCTTTTGGTTCATCTACAGGATCCTCCCTTTCCGCCGGGTTCTTCCGGTTCCGATTTTGGCCCCGCTTGCGCAGGAGCAGGCGAATGACAAAGATTAGGATTAGTAACAGCAACAGCAGCGGGATGGCAATCCACCATGCGCCGGTTCCGCTGGCGATCTGCTCCAGTGCGCCGGACTGCTGTTCCTCCGGCGTGGCGATGCGGTGGCCGCGCACCAGCAGGCGGTGCGTGTTGACCCCGTAGGGGGTGCAGGTGTACAGCGTCACATAGTCCTGCCCCTCCACGATCCGCAATGGCTCCAATTCATTTGGGAGCGTAGTCAGGATCTGGTCCACCTCGTAGGTCATCACGCGGTCCAGCACCGTGATGGTAAAGGTATCCCCCACCACCAGCTGATCGATATCCGTAAACATCTTGGCCTTGATCAGGCCGTTGTGTGCCGTGGGCAGGCTGGTGCCGAGCCAATAGCCTGCGCCGGCCTGCAGGGCGCGCTCCTCCGTGCCCTGATAGATGGGCAGGTGGACGTTGATCTTCGGGATATCGATATACCCCATCATCCCGTTGCCAAGGGGGTTGAGATATTGGCTGATATCCGCATCCAGCTCCGGCGATGTTTCGGACGGATCGGCGGCGTGGGCGGCCAGGCGGCGGTTATATTCCTCCGCTGCGGCCCACAGCTCCGAGTAATCCTCGCCCTTGGCCGAGGCCGTCACCTGGTTGTACTGGGCGATCTCCCGCTCCGCCTCCCAGCGGTAGTACAGGTCGCTCATGGCGGGGAAGAGCATCACGCCCAGCCCGATGAGCAACAGCAGCACCGCCAGAACGGTCCCCCTGCGTTTTTTTGTTTTTTTCATCAGATCCAAGTACCTTTCTTTTAGCGGTACGAGCTCCGCCGCAGCCGTGTGGCTGTACCGGGGCTCCTGCCGTTAAAGGGGGATTATTACATGGTGCAATCTCCCGCCCTGCGGGGGTTCGCGCTTTCCACGGCCTCCCTGTGTAAGGGAGGCTCCCGCGTAGCGGGTGGAGGGTTGTCGGCTGGAAGCCGGTGGCTTTTCGCGAACCTTCTCCCTGTAACAATCCCTCCGTCTCAGCCTTCGGCTTCGACACCTCCCTTTACACAAGGGAGGCGTCGGGTTTGTGCTTTCCATGGCTCCCTACTTAGAGGGCCTGTTGCATCGTACAATCTCCCGCCCTGCACTCGTAGGGAACGCTGCCCTCAGCGTTCCGCCGTGCAGATCGGCGGTCAACAGATAGCCCTTGAAGAAGACGAAGTGGAAAATCCGTACCCATCCAAGGCTTTCTCTTTTAGAAAAATGGCCCAAGAGAGGATCCATTGGGATAAAAGCCGTTGGCTTCTACTTCTGCCTATCCCCTCTTTCGGAACGCCGGGGGCGGCGTTCCCTACGGAGGATTGCACTTTCCACAACTTCCCTGTGTAAATGGGAGGCGTCGGGTTTGTGCTTTCCATGGCTCCCTACTTAGAGGGCCTGTTGCATGGTACAATCTCCCGCCTTGCGGGGTTTGTACATCTCCCGCGCGCCGCCGAAACCGACAGCGGCGGGGGGATCCCCTGAGGGGAGGAGAGCCCCCCTCAAGGGATCAGGATATCAGGGAATGAGGGGATTAGTCATTCACCTTTTTGCGCCTGCGGGTAACCACGAACACAATGCCCGCGCCCACAATGATCGCCGCGCCGCCGATGGTGAACAGGGTGGGGCCCACGCCGCCGGTGTGCGGGATCTTGCTGTTGTTGACTTCCATACGTACAAAGTTGTCGCTCTCTACGTCATCCGGAATAACGATTGGTATCTCATCCTCTCTGCACACATAACCGTCGGGAGCCTTTGTCTCCTTAAGGTAATAGGTGCCCGCATCCAGACCGTCGAAGGTAGCAAGACCGTCTCCTTCGGTCTTCATCACAGCCACCCTGTCATGTTCGCTGTTATACAGTGTAAACTCAGCGCCAGCCAATTTTATACCTGTGTTTGTCTCAACTTTTGTCACCTGGATTCCATACGTATCCACGGTGACGATGTCGTGCGGCGTCTCCCAATCATGGTTGTTGGTGACCCACGCCTCGTTCTCGAAGGTTCCGGCTGTTACATCTTCCGCCAGAGTAGCGCTATAGGTAACCTCGATGCGGGTGGTACCCAGATCATCCTCTGTGATGAAGCCATCATTATACATCAGGGCCAGATCAAGCACAAGATCAAAGTCGCACTTGTCTTCGGCTGAAGTGTTCAGTGTGTAATATTTGCCGTCTACGGTCTCTGTTTTGTTCTCGCGGATCAGGGTTACGATAAAGCTGTCCGAGTCAAGAACCAGCTCGTCGTCCATCTGATCGTGGAAGGTGAGGGTGTACTCGGCCGCCGTACCGTTTTCCGCTATACCGTCGTAGTCTGTATTGCTCTGGGAATACTCAATGTAATCCTTTAAATTCTCGGGCACATTGGATTCCAGCTTGAAGTTGACGGTATCGTTCGCTGCGGCGGTGGTTGCATCACCATACCCTTTCTCTGTCTCAACGGTCTTGTCCAAGCCGGGCAGGCTGACCTTATCGCTGGTGGTCAGGACAAACGAATCGTACTTCTCGCCGCCGTTGATGGCCGCATGTTCAAGGTTGGACGAGTCCTCGGCAAGATAAGCATACACCATGCCGTCTACATAGCCGTGGTTGTTAATCACGATCGTGTCCTCGCCCTTCCAATCCGACGGGAGCTTGACTTGGACGTCCGTCAGGTTGATCATGGGATCAAGCTTGTCGTTCTCCATGGCCAATTCGTGGTCCCAGCGGCAGTGGAGAATCAATTCGTTGTTATCGGAATTAATATCCCACCACTCGCCATTGCCGTCCATTTTTTCGACGAACATATCGCTGTCCAGATCGGCATTCCTCAGATCGACATCCTCGACATCGATGTCAGAGTCAAACTCAAAATGCAGATCGACCCATGTACTATTCTGAATCTTCTCTTTATTTTCCTGCAAGGCCTCCCAGGATTTGTCTGCAAAGAAGCTGCTGCCAAGCATGTTCATATTCATGTTGGCATCATAGGTGAGCGTCAGTAAACTCTTGTCCTCCTCTGTTTTCACCCGGTAAATATCCATGCCAACTTGCGTATCTGGATTTATCGGCGTGCCATTCGCCTCAACAGTACGTGTCAGGCTGTTGATGACATTGGTGACAATAGCCGGGCTACCCTCATCAGGTTTTTCCTCTGTTGCTCCCGTTATCCAACAGGCATTAACGATGACAGCTTGGGTATTTTCCGGAAGAGTCCAGCTAACAGGATCTTCGCCAACAGCAAAGCATTTCACTTCACTCTTCCAATCAATCAGATCGTAAATGGCCTCTATATATACCCTATCCAACTTATAACTAATTCCATCATCGTCTGTATACGTCGTCGGGATTTCAGGGGCAAAAACTTCCCCCGGCACAGCTCGATCAATTGAGAGGTCAAAAACTTCACTTTCGTAGGTCCAGCCATCACCACTACCATTTGGTGGAGTATTATCCTCCGGATATATTGGTGTTTCCGATTGAGTCACATAATGACCTAGGTCCGTCTCAACCGTCTCAGCGGCAAAAACCGTCGTAGGAAACACACAAAGAGCCATAGCCAAAACCAGAAGCAAGGCACATAGCCGCTTGGTCTTTATAGATTTCACTTCTCTTTACAACTCCTCTCAATCAGCATTGATGAACTCATCGTAATCGACAGCACTCTGGATAAATTTCAACTGTGGTTTTGCATTTTCCGTCACGATCTCCCATACGCTCTGACCGGAAATCCAACGCTGTAGTTCGCCCCTCAGCTGAAGTGAAGATTTGCTGCTGTCATAGAGATACTCATTCTCCACCATGCCCTGATCGATTTCACCGACGGGGCCTTCTGTGCCATTGTAGTCATACCAGCAGTTGAGAATCTCACCACTCTCAAGCAGCTTACCGGCAATGCCGCCGCGGCCACGGGCCTGCAGGCCAAACAGGCTTACATCCTTGGAGTAGCAGGAGTCAATCGTCGCATAAGTCAGACCGGTGATTCCAGCGGCATTGGCCATGCCGGTCACGTTGGTGCCCTCGGCCGAGCAGTACTGCACCGTGCAGAGGAAGGTGTAGCCCACCACACCGGCCGCCGTGCGCCCGGTGGCGGAACCGCCGATCACGTGGACGTTCTGAATCAACGTGGTTGAACGGTGGCCGTCGCCGC
>USLQ01000148.1 GCA_900555545.1 uncultured Oscillospiraceae bacterium
TATTTTCCGTCAGGTTGTCGGCACGCTTGAGCTCCCGCCGCAGTTTGCGCGGATAGCCGCCGTTTGACAGGATCAGGGAGCAAGCTGTAAGAGGCGTCTTGATCTCGTGGATCCACTGCTCCACATAATCCATGTACGCCTCCTGGGCGCGGCGCGTATCTTCCACCTGCCCGATCGCACTGCGCGAGACAGTTTTCATCACCTCGAAATAGGCCCGCTCCACAGCATCCTGCGGCTCCGGAAGCAGCTCGCCGAGCAAATACGGCTCCATCTGCTCCGCCAGCCGTTCAAGACGGGCGATTCGCCTGCGCGCGAGCAGGAACGCGACGGCCAGCCATGCGGCGATCAGCAACAGCGCGCCCACTGCCAGCAGGAGAACAAGTCGCCACCCCGCGCCAGCCACAGCCATCAATCCGCAGCACAGCACCATACCGATGCCCAAAAAGCAGAGGGCGACGGCTTTGGAGGACAAAAAGTCGCGCAGCTTCATAGGCGGTACCCCACGCCGCGCACCGTTCGGATATAGTCGGCCGCACCGAGCTTTTTGAGCTTTTCACGCAGGCGATTGATATTGACATAGAGTGTGTTCTCATCCACGTACAGGCTGTTCTGCCACAGATCCTCAATGATCTCCTCCCGCGTGCAAAGCTCCTTGCGCATCAGGCAGGCCAGGATCCGCGTCTCATTTTTCGTCAGCTCCGCACTCCGATCGCGGAAGGTGGCCTTCATCCCCGCGAGGTCGAGCGTCAGTTCCCGGCTGGTGAGGAGGGTGCTGTTCTTCCGCCGGAGCAGGCGTTCGATGCGCGCCAGCAGCACGGAGGAGTGATAGGGCTTGCGGATGTAGTCGTCCGCCCCCATCCCAAAACCGAGCAGCTCATCCTCCGCGGAACCGCGCGCCGTGAGGAAGATAACCGGCACATCCGAGTGCATCCGCAATTTGCGGCAGCGCTCAAAGCCGTTCTCCCCCGGCAGGTTGATATCCAGCAGCGCCAGCTCGCACGGCGGCTCCTCCACCACCTGATAACCATTGGCGCGCAGCAGCTGTGAGAGTTCCTCCCGGATGCTCGCGTCATCCTCTGCAATTAAAATTCTGTCCATGGCAGATCTCCTAATGATTCAGGTAAATTGTCAGGCAAAGCGCATTTTTACGGCTTGCGCCGGACGGAACGCTGAGGGCAGCGTTCCCTACGATGCGCACCAAAAGCCGGTACATCACATGCCGCCCCATTAAAAGGGTCAATACGCCATCGCTTCCAATTCCTCCAGCGGTCCGCGCAGAGCTTTGGACAGGCCGGCCGGAATTTTTCCCTCCCGGACAAGCGCGTGATAGCGGGCGGTCTTTTGAATATTGGAACCCTGGTAGCGCGCGACAATGGCGATCGCCTGATCGTGCTTTGGCACGCTCTTTTTCTCACTGAAATCTGTGACTGTAACAGTGACTTTGTCGCCCGGGCGGACGCCGGTGAGATCCACGATCAGGTAGTCTGTACCAGAGACCGTCCATTGAGCCGCATCCGGCGTATCCACTTGAACATTTCCGCCTTGTACCGGCAGGATATTGCGGAAGCTCAAACGGTAGTGCACCTGCCCACGGACAACGCCGGTATCGCCCGTATAGGGATTGATCTTAAAGGTGATGGTGTTTCCGTCCTCCGCGATCTCAAACCGGCGTACGGCATAATGCCCATTGCGGAAGGCCATGCTTTCGCCGTCGTCCTCATACAGATCATACGCGCCGTTCCCATTGAAGAGCACCAGTTCCAGATCGGTGGGCAGCTCCGCACCGTTAGAGGTCTCATCCATGTCGAGCGGCAGGATCGTCCCGGCCTTTGCCAAGAGCGGGAAGCTCTCCAGCGTACGGTACATGGTGACAAAACCGCGCCGGTGATAGACATTCCCGGTGAAAAAGTCCGTGTACTTCTCACCATCCAGCCATACCTTGACCGGAGCCATCAGCGTCTTGGCGTTTGTGTGCTCCGTGATGGGGGCTGCGATCAGCGATGGGCCAAACAAAAATTGATTTTTCACCTGGTAGGCCTCCGGATCGTCGGGATGGGAGTAGTACATCGGTTCGATCAGCGCGCGGCCGTTTACATGTGTCTGATAGTTGGCTGAGTAGAGGTATGGGATCAGCCGGCGGCGCAATCGCAGCCAGTCTGTGGCCATATATTCAGTGGACTTCTGATACTTCCACGGCTCCTTGCCCAGGAAGGCATTAGAGGTGGAGTGAAGCCGGTTGATCGGACTGAGCACACCGAGCTGGAGCCAGCGCAGATAGAGCTCGTCATCGCGCACACCCATATGGTGGCCGCCGATGTCGTGGCTCCACCAGGTGTAGCCGATATTAGAGGCCGTAGCGGTAAAGTATGGCTGGAACGCAAGGGTGCGCCAGGTGATGGCGCTGTCCCCGGAGAAGCCGAGCGGATAGCGGTGGCTGCCCACGCCCGCATAGCGGGAGAGGATCAGGCCGCGCTTGCCGTTGCGCGCGCTGTCGATATAATGGTAGTGGTTGAGCGGCCACAGCGGATCGAGCCCGGGAACTCTCGTCTTTTTACCCTGCTGCCAGTCGATCCACCAGAAATCCACGCCGTCCTTCTCATACGGGTGGTGAATGTATTCAAAATAGGCCTCGACAAATTGGGGGTCGCTGATATCGAACTCGATGCGCTGCTTGCTCTCCGGATCGACACCCATGGCATGCGCCATCTCCGGATACATATCCTCAAAAAATCGAACGCCTTCCGCCGGATGGATATTGAGGGTGATTTTCAGGTGGCGGCGCTTTAAATCCTGCAAAAAGGCATGGTAATCCGGGAATAGATCCGTATTCCAGGAGTACCCCGTCCATCCTTCGGAAGTGTCATACCTCCCGCTGATTGTATTGACCTGGTACTTGTTCTTGGCGCGCTCGCCGAACTTGCCGACGACATCTACCCAGTGCCAGTCCATATCCACAGTGGCGACGGTGAGCGGAATCTGCCTGCGCTCAAACTGATCCATCAGGTCCAGGTACTCCTGCTGCGTGTACGCCCAATAGCGGCTCCACCAGTTGCCCAGGCAAAAGCGCGGCAGCAGCGGCGTATGGCCGGTGAGATCAAAAAACTCCTGCAGCCCGCCGCGGAAATCCCGGCCAAAGGCGAGATAATACTTGTCGTCCGTCCCCTCCGGACGCGGGACGATCGTCCCCTCCTCCGTCAGGATCAAGGACTTGCTGTCGTCAATAACCGTTGCCCCGCTGCGGGAAAAGATGCCGTCTTTGAGCGGCACGGCGCCGTCAGTTCCATCCAGGGTCCGGCGGGTGCCCTTCAGATTACCTTTAAAGTTTCGAATGGTTCCAAAACCATCCAGTTCGATCCGGCGCATTTTACGGGTGCGCATATCATAGTAAAACACACACTGTTCCGTATGAATGGCGATCCTGCTCCCTTTTTTCTCCACGGTAAATTGCGGCGTCTGAAAATTACGGTACCACACGGCCTGTGTGGGCCGGTCGCAAAAGTTCCCGTGTTCAACACGGATCATACGAGGCGTCAGGACACTGATCCGTACCTCCCCCTCGATGATCGTGCGGGCCTCCTCGGTTTTGGAGGCCGTGTGTATGCCAAATTCCTGTGCAAAATCCATAATGAATCTCCCTTTCCCCACAGCGATCAACCACCACAAAAAGAGATGGTATTCTTTGCCTTATTTTATCATTATCCCACAGGAAAGGCAATCCCCCGACCGCACAATCAATCGCATCCAACAAAAAGTAAAAAATTTGACGGGGTACATCTATTACTTTCTTCCATTGTTTTTACCCAGTATTGGGAATACAATATTAGCAGAAGAATTCATGCGATATAGATAGAAAGTTTTTAACAAGTTTGGTGATTCATTTCAATGAAAAAGAACTATGAGATTGATATGTGCAACGGCCCACTGCTGGGGAAGATCCTCCGTTTTTCCATCCCGCTGATGTTCTCCGGCATTTTGCAGTTGCTGTTCAATGCGGCGGATATCATCGTGGTCGGCCGGTTTACGAGCAGCGATGCATTGGCCGCCGTCGGCTCCACCACCTCCCTGAACAACCTGATCATCAACCTGTTTCTCGGCCTGTCCATCGGCAGCAGTGTAGTGGTAGCCCGTTACTATGGCGCGCGGGATTGGAAAAAAGTTGGTGAGAGCGTCCATACCTCCATCCTTATCAGCGCCCTGGCAGGCGTGGTGCTGATCTTCCTGGGTATCGCGCTGGCGCGTCCGCTGCTGGAGGCGATGGG
>USLQ01000149.1 GCA_900555545.1 uncultured Oscillospiraceae bacterium
CACCGACACTTGTCCACGCAAGGCCATTGGCAACGCCAACCTCGTCGGACATACTGTAGAGATCCTCCTTAAAGCGGCGCGTGCCAAGCAACTCTTTCAGGCTGGCAGGGGTGACGCGCAGGGATTTTTGCCCCTGTTCCACCGCCATGGCTGCCCGGCGGCACAGTTTGGCAATCTGGCGTTCCAGAGTCCGGACGCCTGCCTCCCGCGTATAACCGTCAATCACCTCATGCAGGGCGCCATCCGTAATCCGCAGCTGGGTACGGGTCAAGCCGCTCTTGCGAATCTGTTTGGGGATCAAATGCTCCTTGGCAATGGTAAATTTTCCCTCATGTGTATAGCTGGGCAGCTCCACCACATCCATGCGGTCATACAGCGGCGCCGGAATGGCCGACACATCGTTGGCCGTGGTAATAAAGAAAACCTTGCTCAGGTCGTATGGGATCTCCAGGTAGTGATCGTGGAACTCCCGGTTCTGCTCCCCATCGAGCACCTCCAACAGTGCAGATGAGGGATCACCGCGCATATCGTTGCCCAGCTTGTCCACCTCATCCAGCAGGATCAGCGGATTAGAAGTGCCCGCCTGACGGATCGCGTCGATAATCCGGCCGGGCATGGACCCGATATACGTCTTGCGGTGGCCGCGGATGTCGGCCTCGTCCCGCACGCCTCCCAGAGAGATACGCACATATTTACGTCCCATTGCCTTGGCAATGCTGGAGGCAATGGAGGTCTTACCGACGCCGGGCGGTCCAGCCAGACAGAGGATCTGTCCGCTCGATTCCGGAGCGAGTTTGCGCACGGCCAGATACTCAAGCACCTGCTCCTTGACCTTACTCATCCCGCTGTGCTCGCGGTCGAGCAGTTTACGGGCCGCGGCAATATCCAATCGATCTTTGGAATAGATATTCCAGGGCAGCTCCAAGCAAACATCCAGATAATTGCGCAGGACCGTCCCCTCCTGGGAGCCTGGCGACATATGGGCCAAGTGATCGCAGTCCTTCAGGAGTTTCTCCTCCGACTTAGATGGCAAGGCAAGCGCTTTAATTTTTCGGGCATATTCATCAGCTTCGGCGCGGGGATTCTCCCCCTCGCCCAGTTCACCGGCGATTGCGCTGAGTTTCTCGCGCAGGTAGTAGTCCTTCTGGTTCTGATCCATCTGCTCATGAACTTTTTCTTCGATATGATTCTCGATCCGCAGCAGTTCCGTCTCCCGCGAGAGCAGGCGGCAGACCTCGGAAAGGCGTTCTGTGACATCCCGAATCTCTAAAACGTGCTGCTTATCCTTGTAGTCGGCCAGCACGTTAGAGGCAATAAAGTCCGCCATCGCACCGGGTTCCTCGAGCTCCAAAATATTGACAACCACGTCGTTGGCCGCATTGCCGGAGACGGCGGCGTAATCCTCAAAAATCCGCCGTGCACTGCGAATGAGTGCCTTGCCCGTCTCGGGCGATTCGGGGTGACCCTTCTCCTTGCAGCGGGTGGTGGCCGCGAGAATAAATGGCTTATCCATTACAATACTGCTCAGAGAGGCACGGTATTTCCCCTCCACCACAACGCGGTAGACACCCTCCGAAATATTGACAACCTGCAAAATAGAACAGACTGTACCCATCCGATACAAATCCTTGCGTTCCGGGTCGTCCACGCGGATATCCTTTTGCGCGGTGAGGAAGATATCCTGTGTCTCCTCTACGGCAGCTTTGACGGCGGCGGCGGATTTTTCGCGGCCAACGTCAAAGTGCAGCAGCATGCCGGGAAAAACAACCATCCCGCGCAGCGCCACACAGGGCATCACATTTAATTTATTGACACTTGTATTCAAATTCAATCACCTCATCAGGGGCAACAGCCCTTCTATCATTATATCGAAAAACAACCTGTTAGGCAAGAAAAGAAAGTGTGAACAAAACAAAAACAGCCATCCGCAAGGATGACTGTTTGCAAGTGTCGGCGCCGACCTATTTTCCCGGGCAGCTTCCCGCCAAGTATCTTCGGCACGAGTGAGCTTAACTACCGTGTTCGGAATGGGAACGGGTGGACCCTCATCGTAATAAACACCGACTGCGAGAACGTTTATCGCGTCTCTCAAGTGCTTAATTAGTATATCATACCGGGATAGCAGTGTCAATACTTTTTTTGAAAAAATTTTGATTCCCCGGTACACATACGCACCGGGGAACGGTTGTAGCATTTATACGCTGATTTTTCCAGCGGCAGCGGGAACCTTGAGCTGGTTTGGGGTGCGCGTCTCGTCGCGCAGCAACTTGGCCTCCCCCTCCCCCCGAACGTACTCCGGCGTGATAACCACCTGCGAGACCGCATAATCGGATGGGACACGGTACATCAGCGGCGTGAGGAGCTTTTCAATGATGGAACGCAGACCGCGTGCACCCGTCTTATCCTCCAACGTCTTATCCGCGATCGCGTCAAGTGCCTCCGGTTGGAACAACAACTCCACGTTATCGAGGCGGAAGAGCTCCGCGTACTGCTTGACAATCGCGTTCTTCGGCTCCGTCAGGATGCGCACGAGCGCTTCCCGATCCAGATTCTTCAGCGGGGCAATGACCGGAAGGCGGCCCACCAGCTCCGGGATGATCCCATATTTGACGAGATCCTGGTGCTGGATCTCCGCGTAGAAGCGATCGACATCCTCTTTCTCGCTATTCTTGACATTGCCGGTAAATCCCAAGCTGGACTTGCCGTGGCGCTTTTCCACCAGTTTCTCAATCCCGGCGAACGCGCCGCCACAGATGAAGAGGATGTTGGATGTGTCGATCTGAATAAACTCCTGCTGCGGGTGTTTCCGCCCGCCCTGTGGTGGAACATTGGAGACCGTTCCCTCCAAGATCTTGAGCAACGCCTGCTGGACGCCCTCACCACTCACGTCGCGGGTGATGGACGGGTTCTCCGACTTGCGGGCAATCTTATCGATCTCATCCACATAGATGATCCCCTTCTGGGCGCGTTCGACATCAAAGTCGGCCGCCTGGATCAGGCGCAGCAGAATGTTCTCCACATCCTCACCCACATAGCCTGCCTCCGTGAGCGTGGTGGCATCTGCAATCGCAAAGGGGACGTCCAGAATACGCGCGAGTGTCTGGGCGAGCATCGTCTTGCCAACGCCAGTAGGCCCTACAAGCAGCACGTTGCTCTTTTGTACGTCAACGGTGGACTGCCCGCCAAAGGCAATCCGCTTGTAGTGGTTATAGACCGCCACGCTGAGCGTGATCTTGGCCTCATCCTGCCCGATGACGTATTCATCCAGCTGACGCTTGATTTCCTCCGGCTTGGGGAGATCCATCATCTCCGTCTCCTGCTTCTGCCGCCGCTTTGCGCCCGAACGGGGGTAATCATCTTCATCGATGATATCGCTGCACAGCTCCACGCACTCATCACAGATATAGACGCCCGGCCCAGCTATCAGCTTATTGACCTGGTCCTGTGTCTTACCGCAGAACGAGCAGCGGATCTCCCGATTCCCGTCGTCTCTTGCCATTCAATCTACCTCCCGCAAAGTGTACCGCAAAATCAGTTGTGGTGGGTGATAATCTTATCCACCAGACCATATTCAACGGCATCCTGTGCCGTCAGGTAATTGTCACGCTCTGTATCCAAAGCGATCTGCTCAATCGGCTTACCGGTATTCTCAGCCAGGATTTTATTCAGTCGTTCACGGATGAACAGGATCTGATCCGCTACAATTTTGACGTCGGACGCCTGGCCCTGTGCGCCGCCGGACGGCTGGTGAATCATAATCTGGCTGTTCGGGAGCGCATAGCGCTTGCCCTTGGCGCCGGAGGACAGCAGGAAGGCGCCCATGCTCGCCGCCATGCCCATGCAGATAGTGGAAACATCGCACTTGACAAACTGCATGGTGTCGTAAATCGCAAGGCCAGCCGAAACGGATCCGCCGGGGCTGTTGATGTAAAGGCTGATGTCCTTGTCGGGATCCTGACCCTCCAGATAGAGGAGCTGGGCGACTACCAGACTCGCAGAGGCATCGTTGACCTCCTCCGAGAGGACGATGATCCGGTCATTCAGCAGCCGGGAAAAAATATCATAGGAACGCTCGCCGCGGCTGGTCTGCTCGACGACATATGGCACTAAACTCATAGAAATACCTCCAATAAAATAAATCGGCAAAACACGCCCATTGCCAATTCAAGGAAGCACCGCGCACGGCGCCTCCTTGAAGGCTGTTAAAATAGAGTATAACTCTAAATATTGA
>USLQ01000150.1 GCA_900555545.1 uncultured Oscillospiraceae bacterium
GCACTGCCGCCTCCAGCGCCTCCGGCGATCCGGCGGGGGCCAGAATCTGCGCGTCATGCCTGTGGCCGACCATCACTTTTTCATCCCGCCCGTCAGCTTGACACGCAGGTCCTGATTCTCACGGTTGAGGCGCTCAACCTCTTTGCGGGCAACCTCCGTCTCCAGCTTGGCGCGATTGTAATCCTCCACATAGCCGCGGATCTGGCTGCGCAGGTTATCAGCGCTCTCCTCCGATTTTTTATAGGCATCCGCGTACTCAAGCGCCGCAAGAACGGCCGCCTGCGTGACCGATAGATACGAATTTTCCTTAAGGGCGCGGTGGATTTTCTCATCCAGATCGGCGCCCAGCTCCATCGTATATTCGGGCGAATCGTCGGTAATGATACTGTAATCGACCCCGGCAATCGTCAGCCGGACTTTATTCTTCTCCATTTTATACACCTCGCACAATGCTCCATTGTATTTATTATACTATAAGGAAAGGATAAAGAAAAGGGGATTTTCCAATAATTCACCCCAAAATCGCCTTTGCTCCTACTCGGGGGTAGACATTCATCCAAAATTGTTATAAACTTATATCATATGCGAGTTTCCGGGCTATAGCCCGTTTTTAATTAAGGAGGCGCAACCATTGATGGATCTTAAAAAAATCACATCAAAGCAGGCGGACGAGGCGATTGTCAGCCGCCTATCCCACTATTTCGGCGTATCACCCATCGAGGCGACCAATGAGCAGTTCTATCAGGCCACGGCCATGATGCTGCGCGATATGCTCCAGCAGCAGCGGAAGGACTTTGAAGCGGCGGCCGCCCAGGCCCATGGCTGTAAGAAGGTCTATTATCTGTGCATGGAGTTCCTCATGGGGCGCTCCCTGAAAAACAACCTGTACAATCTCGGCTGCACCCATGCGGTGGAATCCGCGCTGGCAAAGCACGGCATCAAACTCGATTCGCTCTATGAGTGCGAGCCGGACGCCGGCCTTGGCAACGGCGGGCTGGGGCGTCTGGCAGCGTGTTATCTGGATGCGCTCGCACACGGCGGCTACCAGGCCACCGGTTACAGCATCCTGTATGAGTACGGCTTCTTCCGCCAAAAGCTGGTGGACGGCTGGCAGACGGAGCTTCCCGACTTCTGGCTGCCCGGCGGGGAGGCCTGGCTTGTCCCGCACGAGGAGAAGAGCGTGGAGGTCCACTTTGAGGGTTACATCGACGAGTCCTGGGACGGTATGTACCACCATGTGGAGCACAAGGGGTACACGCCGATCACCGCCGTGCCGTATGATATGTACGTCTCCGGCAAGGGCGGCAAGGGCGTGAGTGTGCTGCGCCTGTGGAAGGCCATCTCTCCGGGCCTGGATATGAACCTGTTCAACCAGGGCGACTATATGCGCGCCATGGAGCGCAACGCCATGGCGGAGGTCATCAGCAAGGTGCTCTACCCCGACGATAACCACCCGGAGGGCAAGAGCCTGCGCCTGCGCCAGCAGTACTTTCTGGTATCGGCCTCCATTCAGGATATCGTGCACCGCCATCTGCGCCACAACGCAACCATGGATAATTTCTCCGATAAGACGGCCATCCATATCAACGATACGCACCCCACGCTTGCGATCCCGGAGCTCATGCGCATCCTGCTCGACGACTGCGGCTACGGCTGGGACGATGCGTGGCGTATTGTGACCAACACTGTGGCCTACACCAACCACACCGTCATGCGCGAGGCGCTCGAGTGCTGGCCGGAGGACCTGTTCAAACGGCTGCTGCCGCGTGTGTATCAAATCACGCGCGAAATCGACAACCGCCTGCGCTCCTTTGTGTGGGAGGCCACACACGACGCCGGCGTGGTGGAGAACACAGCGGTGATCTCCGGCGGTGTGATCCGCATGGCGAACCTGTGCGTCGCTGCCAGCCATCATGTCAACGGCGTATCCGCCCTGCACAGTGAGATCCTAAAAAACACCGTGTTCAGCGATTTCTACCGCCTCACGCCCATGAAGTTCACCAACGTCACCAACGGCATCGCCTCCCGGCGCTGGCTCTGTCAGGCAAACCCGCGTCTGGCCGCCCTGGTCAAGGAGCTGATCGGCGACAAGTTTGAGGATGACTTTGACGAGCTGAAAAACTTGAAAAAATTTGCGGACGACAAATCGGTCCTTGAGCGCATCGGAGCTGTCAAGCTGGCCAATAAAGAGGACCTCGCCGCATTGATCTATAAGAACACGAAGATCCGGGTGGACCCCACCTCCATCTTTGATGTACAGATCAAGCGCCTGCACGAGTACAAGCGTCAGAATATGAACGCCCTGCGCATCCTGATGCGCTACCGCGCGATCAAGGCCAATCCGAACGCGGGCTGGATTCCGCACACCTATATCTTTGGCGCCAAGGCGGCCTCCGGCTACTTTATGGCCAAAAAGATCATCTCCTTTATCTGCGCAATCGCGGACCTCGTCAACAGCGATCCGGTGGTCAGCAAGTATATGAAGGTGGTCTACATGGAGGACTACAACGTAACCATGGCGGAGCGCCTGATGCCCGCGGCGGACGTCAGCGAGCAGATCTCTCTCGCCGGGACGGAGGCGAGCGGCACCAGCAACATGAAACTGATGCTCAACGGCGCGATCACTCTTGGCACACTCGACGGCGCAAATATCGAGATCAAGGAGATGGTCGGGGACGAGAACATCTTTATCTTTGGCATGACAACGCCGGAGGTTGAGCAGCTCAAGCGCAAGGGTTACAATCCGCACCAGTACTACTTGAACAACCTCGCCGTGCACGACACGATTGACGCCGTCAACCGCGGCCTGCTGGGCAAGGACTTCCACGAGGTCATCCAGGGCCTGTCCATCACGGATCCGTATATGGTCATGGCCGACCTCGACAACTACTGCCAGGCACACAAGCGCATTGAGCAGGCGTGGCAAGACCGCGACCGCTGGAACCGTATGTCCCTGATGAACACGGCCTGTTCCGGCCCGTTCTCCGCAGACCGTGCGGTGGAGGAGTATGCGCGTAACATCTGGCACCCCAAGCCGGTCCAGTACGGGAAATAATTTTGCCCGTCCATCTGTGTCAACAGCGTCCCGAAGCCGGGTCCCCCGCGCTCCGGGGCGTTTCCTCATGATTTGCCATTTTTTGAAGGGAGGGGCCCTGATGCCCGACTGCGTCTACAACGCCCGCGACTCGCGGTATATGAGCAAGCCCGGCGCCGTCCCCGCCGGGGAGGAACTCCACTTTTCCATCACGCTGGGGCGGCAGATCCGCTGTACGGCGGCCTACCTGCTGATCCGGGCGGATGGCCAGGATGGGGAGCAGCGGATCCCCATGTACTGGAGTGGGATGAACGGCCCGGAGGGCGAATGGTGGAGCATCGGTTATGCGGCGCCTACGCCGGGGCTGTACTGGTACCGGTTCGAGTACGACACCCCGTGGGGGCGCGGCCGCATCCAGTGCGGCGTGCGGGAGACGGGCACCGCGGACGGGGACGCCCCGTTCCAGCTCACCGTATTCGACCCCGGCTTCCACACGCCGGACTTTTTAAAGGGCGGCGTGATGTATCAGATCTTCCCCGACCGTTTTTACAGCTCGGGTATGCCCAAGCAAAATGTCCCCTCGGACCGTATCCTGCGCACGGATTATGAAAACCTGCCGGAATACCGCCCGGACGCGCAGGGGATCGTGCGCAACAATGATTACTTTGGCGGGGATCTAAAGGGCATCGAGGAAAAGCTCGACTATTTAAAGTCCCTCGGCGTGACATGCCTGTATTTAAATCCTATCTTTGAGGCTCATTCCAACCACAGGTACAACACAGCCGACTATACAAAAATTGACCCTCTCCTCGGAACGCAGGAGGATTTTGAATCCCTCTGCCGGGCCGCGCACGCGCGCGGCATCGCCATCCTGCTGGACGGCGTGTTCAGCCATACCGGATCGGACAGCGTCTACTTCAACCGCGAGGGGCGCTACGGCTCCGGCGGCGCATACCGGGATGCAAACTCCCCCTACCGTCCGTGGTATGATTTTAAATCCTGGCCCCATGATTACGCCAGCTGGTGGGGGATCGACACCCTGCCGCAGGTGATTGAGGAGCAGCCGGACTATTTAAACTACATCGCCGGGCCTGGCGGCGTGCTGGAAAAGTGGATGCGCGCCGGGGCGGACGGCTGGCGCTTGGACGTGGCCGACGAGCTGCCGGACGGATTTTTGGATGCGCTGCGCGAGCGG
>USLQ01000151.1 GCA_900555545.1 uncultured Oscillospiraceae bacterium
CCCCGCCGCCAAACAGGCGGGCGAACGTCTCTCCAAAGTTGCGGTTGATCTTGTGAAACTGGGCGAGAAACTGCTCGCCCATCCGGGCGGTCAAATCCTCAATCAGGCGATTGATCTCATCGCGGGAGGATTCCACATCCCGGATCTGGCCGCTCATGAACGCATACCGCTCGGAGACCTCCTTATACTCCTCCACCGCGCCCACATTCACGCTGCCGAGGGCGGAGATCGCCTTTTTCAACTCGCTCAGCCGTGCCTGCGCCTCGCGGATATTTTCAATCGGCTTGGCCTGCTCCTGCGCCTCGCGCCGGGGGAGCTGGTACTCGTCAAACAGCCGGGCAACCGCCGCATCATATTCCTTGCGGACGGAGGCCTTTTTCTCCTCCAGGCGGGCGAGCTCGCCGCTGAGCTTTTCACGCTCGGTGCTCTTGGCACGCTCGAGCAGGCGCAGCTGGGCGCCGTTTTGCTCCTCCTGCTCACGCTGGGCAATCAGCGCGTCGATCTGCGCCCTGGTATCACTGCCGCGCAGGCGGAGGTCTTCGATCTGGCGCTGTAATTTCTCAATATTTTCATTCAGTGCGATATTCTTCTCGCGCGTCTGGGCAATCTCATCGTCGTACTGCGTCAGGCGGTCGGAATGCTGATCCAACCGGCGGGTGAGCTCGTCAATGGACGATGTGTTCTGCTGGATATCCTTGTTGAGCTCGAGCATTTTCAGATTGATGCCGGAAATCTCCCCGTTGAGTTTTTCACGCCGTGCATGGAGTTCCTCACGGCCAGCGGTGAGCAATTCCATCCGCTCGTTTTTCTCCCGGGACTGGGCGGTGAGCGACTCGATCCGTGCGGAGATCTCCCCGCGCTCCCGGTCGAGCTCTGCCAGGCGGGAGCTCAACGTCTCCCGCTCCGCGTCGAGCGTACCGGCGGATTCCCGCGCCGTGGCGAGCTGTGTCTCAATCAGGCGGACATCGCTCTCCCGGCGGATCTTCTCCTCCGACACACGCTGGACGGCCGCCTTGGCAGCCTCGTATTCGGCGCGGCAGCGCGCCTCATCCTCCTTGGCGGTGCGGAACTGCTCTTCGCCGGCGCGCAGCTCCTCCTCCATCTTTTTGATCTGCGCGGCGAGCTTTTCCAGCTCGTTGGCGCGGCCGATCACGCCTGAGGAATGCACGCGGGAGCCGCCCGTCATGGAGCCGCCCGCATTGAGCACCTGACCATCCAGCGTGACGATCTTAAACCGGTAGCTGTACTTTTTGGCGATAGCGATGGCGCAGTCCATATCCTGCGCCACAGCGGTACGCCCGAGCAGGGACTGGATCACCGGCTCATACCGGCCGTCGTATGTAACAAGGTTGGCGGCAATATCGATGAATCCCCTGCACGCCGTGAGCCCCGCCTCATTGAGCGAACGCCCGCGCACACTTGTCAGTGGTAAAAAGGTTGCGCGCCCAAGGGAATGCTCCTTCAGGTAGTAGATGGCGCGTTTGGCATCGGCCTCCGTATCGGTGACGATATTCTGAACCGCCGCGCCGAGGGCCGTCTCAATCGCGGTGGAGTATTGATCCTGTGTGTGGATGATTTGGGTCACGGCGCCGTGGATGCCGGTGAGTGCGCCGGCATGCGCCTGCTTCATCACGGCCTTGACGCTCCCGGAGTAGCCCTCCATGTTCTTCTGCATGTCGTCAAGCATCCTGGCCCTTGACTGCGCCTGGCGCAGCTTGATGGAGAGATCGTCGCGGGTATGCTGGGCATCCTCCAGCTTTTTGCGGCGCTTGTCGGCCATCAGGGCGTATCCGCTCAGGGAGTTGGAGACACTTTCCAGTTCCTCTTCGCTCTCCGACAGCCGTTCCTGCGCCTGGGCAAGCCGCCCCTCGAGCAGGGTGCGCATCTCGTCCTGGCCGGAAAGCGTACGTCCGATCTCCTCCAGGCGCGCCTGGATCTCCGCTTGGGACGTCTCATCCCCCGCCAGGGAGATCCGCGCATCGGCGATCTGGAGCGTCAACTCGGACAGCTCCGCACCGAGGGATTCCATCTGCCCGCCGATGCCCTCATCCTCCGTATGCGCACCGGCGAGTGAGCCGGAAAGCTCCTCCAAACGTGTCCGCTCCCGCTCCAAATCAGCAGTAAGCGTTTCGATCTGCCGGCGGTGTTCCTCAATCTGTCCCTGCATCTCCTCGCGCGTGGTGTCGGCAGACGCCTTATCACGCAGAACGCGCTCGATCGCGCCCTCATTGTGCTCGATGGAGTTGCGGTCGACAGCGATCAAGCCCTCGATCCGGGCGATTTCCTCATCAATGTGGGAGCCACTGCGGCGGATTTCATCGATCTGCCCGTTCATAGACTGCGTCAGGGCGATGCTGTCCTCGATCCGCTTTTCAATCCCAGCCAGCTCATCATCGGCCTGGCGGTGCTGAGCTGTCGCAATATTCAGCTTTTCCTCGCTCCTGGCGAGTTCCTCATTGGCAGACTCCGCCGAACGCAGCAACAGCCCGATCTCCAGATCCTTGCGCTCCTGTGCCAAAATCAGATAGCGCTGCGCCTTTTCACTCTGAACCTTCAGGGGGCCGATACGGCTCTCCAACTCGCCCAGAATGTCGCGCAGGCGGACCAAATTTTCCTCCGCCTGAGAGAGGCGGCGCTGTGCATCCGTGCGCCGGGCGCGGAAATGGGCGATCCCGGACGCCTCATCAAACATGTCGCGCCGGTCCGACGAACGGGAGGAGATGATATCCTCAATCCGCCCCTGACCAACCATGGAGTAGCCGTCCGAACCCAGGCCCGTATCCATAAACAGCTCTTCAATATCGCGCAGCCGGACACTTTCACCGTTGATCAAATACTCGCTGTTGCCGGAGCGGTAGTAGCGGCGGGTGACGGAGATCTCCTGCTCCTCGTGCCCGGGGATAGAGTGATCCGTGTTGTCGAGCGTGAGGGTAACCTGGGCAAAGCCCTGCGCGCGCCGCCCCTGCGTCCCGCTGAAGATGACGTCCTCCATCTTGGAGCCGCGCAGGTTCCGGCTGGACTTTTCGCCCAGCACCCATCGCACCGCATCGGAGATATTGCTCTTTCCGCTGCCGTTTGGCCCCACGACGGAGGTGATCCCTTTTTCAAAATTCAGGACCGTTTTATCGGGGAACGACTTGAACCCCTGCATTTCCAGTGACTTTAAAAACATCCGTGAACCAGCCTTTATCCTTCCGTAATCCGTTTATTACTCTTCCAGCCCCATCAGGCGCAGCGCCTCGTGCGCGGCCTCCTGTTCGGCGTGCTTCTTACTACGGCCCTCGCCTGTACCGATGACGTTGGAGTTCAGGTGCAACTCCACGACAAAACGCTTATCGTGGTCCGGACCGCTCTCGTGCGCGAGGACGTACTCGAGCTTTTCCTCCCGGTTCTGCTGGATGACCTCCTGGATCATCGTTTTATAATCCTTCTTTTTGTTACTCAGATCCTTGTGCGCCGTCAAAAAACGCAGGATGTGCTCCCGCGCGCGCTCGATCCCCGCATCCTCATAAATGGCGGCGATGACGGCCTCGAACGCATCCGCCAGGATGGACGGCCGCTCGCGGCCATGGGTGCGCTCTTCGCCCTTGCCAAGGCGGATATACTCCCCCAGATGGATCTCCTTGGCAAACGCGAACAGCGAATCCTCGCACACGAGCTCCGCCCGGCGGCGGGTCAGCTCCCCCTCCGGTTCGTCCGGAAAGGTATGGAACAAATAGTCCGCTGTGACCACGCCGAGCACGGAGTCGCCCAAAAACTCGAGCCGCTCGTTAAAGGGCGGCTTGTGCGGCTGCTCATTCGCGTAGGAGGAGTGCGTCAGTGCGGTCAGCAGCAGATTTTTATTTTTAAAGGTGTAGCGGATCTCCCGCTCAAACCCGCTCAGGTCTTTCATGCAATCACTCCTCTTTTTCCCCGTCCGCATCAGAGCGGGGCATATTGCGCGCGATCTCGCCGCAGACATCCCGCTCGACCGTCTGCACAGCCTGCCGGATGGCGCTGAAAAAGCCCTTGGCCTTGGAGGAGCCGTGCGCCTTAATGACCGGGCGGGAAATCCCCAGCAGCGGCGCGCCGCCGAACTCCGTATAGTCCATCTTCTTTTTAAACTCAACCAGGCCGCCCTTGACCATCAGGAACCCGAGCTTTGTCTGGATATTCTTTGTAAAAATGCCCTTGATATTTTTCATCATAGCGGCGGCC
>USLQ01000152.1 GCA_900555545.1 uncultured Oscillospiraceae bacterium
CGGCGGGTGGATTTGTTTTCGGAGTTTTGTTCCTGCTGGGGCTTGATTACCTGCTCCCGCACCTCCATCCCGGAGCTATGGAACCAGAGGGGCCAAGCTCCCATCTGAATCGGAGCACGTTGCTTGTCTTTGCCGTCACACTGCACAACATCCCGGAGGGGATGTCCGTGGGCCTCTCTTTCGCGCTGGCGGCCCAGAATATGGAGGATCCCTCTGCTCTCACGTCCGCTATGGCGCTTGCGCTCGGCATGGGGATTCAAAATTTTCCCGAGGGTGCGGCCATCTCGCTGCCGCTGCGGCAGGAGGGCGTAAAGCGCGGCAGGGCCTTCCTCTATGGAGCGCTCTCCGGGATTGTAGAACCGGTCTTCGGCATTCTGACCGTGCTGATTGCGGGTCGTATTGCACCGCTGATGCCGTGGATGCTCTCCTTTGCTGCCGGGGCTATGATGTATGTTGTTGTGGAGGAACTGATCCCGGAGGCGCACCTCGGCGAGCACTCAAATACAGGCACGCTCGGCGTCATGGCCGGCTTTCTCGTCATGATGGTGCTTGATATCGCACTCAGCTGATCTATTGTGCGAAAAAACAGTGTTGCCGCCGGCCCGGGAGTGGGCTGAGTGGCAACATTATTAGAGGGGACATATATGGGAGGGGCTGTTTTGCCGATTTTATTCGTAATTTAAGTGCAGGCACTTGAAATTTAAGATCCCGCTGGTAAAATAGAGATAGACTGCTTGACGGGATAGGCTGTGATTGAATGAAAATCAAGGAGAGAATCGCCCTTTCCAATATTTTAATGGTTGTGATACCGGCCATCGTGACGGTAATTTTGCTGGGGATCGGAGCGATCGTGTTTTATTTTACCATTTTCCAGAAGGCAAATCTGGAGTTGGTCAGCGAGTGGGAACGTGAGGAAGTACGGGAGGAGACTGTACAAATGGTGCAGACGTTTTTTTCCCAGGAGGACCCGCTGACCTATACCGATGAATTGGAAAACATGCGCAAACAGCTGGAGGAGAATGACATGATGCTTTTTGTAATGTCAGATGATATGGAGGTCCTCCGGCTCGGCGTGACAGATGTCCCCGACTGGGAGAAGTTAATCCAGGCTGTTTCTGCACTCGATGGCAATGGCGTTGTATCAAATGATATGTATGAGTTGTTTGCCAGGCGGGCGGAGGTAGCCGGGGATCTCTACCAGATCTATCTGTACACGCCCCGGCTCACAATCTTGAGCCATACGCTGAAAATGCAGATCATTTTCTATTCCATCCTATTGGTGGGGGCGATGTTGGTGGCCATCGTGATCAGCCAGCGGATTCTGACCCGCCGGGTGTTTCGGCGGATCGAGAAGCCAATTGACCTACTTGCCGACGGGGTGCAGCAAATCAGCGATGGAAATTTGGATTACCGAATCGATTATAATGCACCGGATGAATTTGGCCCGATCTGTGCGGAATTCAATGCGATGGCCGGGCGGCTGAAGGTTTCCGAGGAGTTGGAGCGAAAGAACAGTGAAAACCGGCGGGAGCTGCTGGCCGATATCTCGCACGATCTCCGTTCGCCGCTGACCTCGATCCTCGCCTACGTTGAAGGTTTGGAGGACGGCCTGGCCGATACGCCGGAAAAGCAGCAAAAGTACTTAGCCACGATTAAGTCCAAGACCACGGATATCGACCGGCTGGTCAAAAAGCTGTTTTTGTTCTCCAAGATGGATATGGGCGATTATCCCTATTTCCCGGAAAAACTGGACATTGGAAAAGAGGTAACCGATTTTGTGGCGGCGTCCCGTGAGGACTATGAAAAGGTCCATCTGTCTGTCGCGCTTGTATCATGCCCCGAGAATGCAGTTGTTTATGCGGATCCGACCTATTTTCGCAGTATTTTGGTCAACCTGCTCGATAACAGTGCAAAGTATAAAAAGGAGGGCGGCGGCCATGTCTGGATTACGGTGACACAGGAGGGGCAACGTGTTCAGATGCTGGGGGACGACGATGGGCCCGGTGTAGCAGAGAGTGATTTGGGCCAGCTATTCGACGTTTTTTATCGTGCCGATCCCGCCCGCAAAAATCCAAATAAGGGCAGTGGGTTGGGGCTGGCCATCGTTGCCAAGATCGTGGGAAAGATGGGTGGTTCGATCCATGCGGAGAATTTGGCGCAGGGCGGATTGCGCATGGTTATCACGCTGCCCATTCTGGAAGGAGAGATGGAATCATGAAACGGATTCTGATTATTGAAGATGACGAGTCGATTGCGGCCATCGAGCGGGATTATCTGACCGTCAATGAGTTTGAGGTCGATATTGCCGCCACGGGACCGGAGGGGATCGCCTTGGGCCGCACAGGACAATACGATTTGATCCTGCTGGATGTGATGATTCCCGGTATGGATGGGTTTTCCGTATGCCGCACCCTGCGCAAGGAGCTGGATATTCCCATCATTATGGTGACAGCCCGTCTGGACGATATTGACAAGATCCGAGGGCTGGGACTTGGTGCGGATGGCTATATCACCAAGCCGTTTTCCCCCAATGTACTCATCGCCCACGTCAAGGCGAATCTGGCCCAGTACGCCCGGCTGAAAGGGAAAGAGGGCCGTTCGTCACGTTCAGAGCTCGTGATCGGGGAGATCCGGGTTAACACGGATTCCCATCGCGTCTACGTCCGTGGGAAAGAGGTGGAGCTCAAAAATAAGGAGTATGAGCTGCTGCTCTTTTTAATGAAAAATGCCGATATCGTTTTCAGCAGGGAGGATCTGTACGAGCGCATCTGGGGTTATGATGCGCTGGGGGATAACGCCACCGTATCTGTGCATATCAACCGCCTGCGGGAGAAAATCGAGCGCGATCTGTCCCATCCGGAGTATATTGTCACGGTCCGTGGTGCGGGATATCGGTTTCGGGGAGCCGAGGAGTACGCAGAGTGACCTGCGCCAATAGAAACAGAGATCCTGCCGCACCTGATGTGCGGCAGGCAGGATCTCATTTTTTGCTGTATCAGGGATTGTGTTAGGATATTGTCTATGGATTGACAACAGCGGTGATGACTGGTTTACCATCGCGGTCAAGCAACGGCGTCAGGCCGCCGGAATAACCGGCATAGTGGTACAGGTAATTGACGCCGGTCTGGCGGTCCACCCAGATTTCCATACCGTCCATAGCGCCCTGCTCATAAACCTTTTCAAAGCGCTTTTCCTTTTTCTCGTGATCCTTTCCGAACATAGCTGCTTCCTCCCGTTTCAGCAGTGGATTACTCTTCCTTTGCGCCCTGTGCCCGGTAGAGCTTCATCATGATTTTGGCGGCCTTGTAGATATCGCCGCAGCCCAGCGTAATGACCAGATCGCCCGGTTTGGCGTGGTCGACGATATACTGCGCCACCTCTTCAAACGTCTCATACCAGACGCTTCCCGGGATTTTATCGGCCAGCTGCTGCGTGGTAATACCGTAGGTGTTACGTTCCCGCGACCCCATGATCTTGGTCATCACGGCGTGTTGCGGCAGCTTGAGTGCGTCGGCAAAGTCATCCAGCAGCATGTATGTGCGGGAGAAGGTGAAGGGCTGGAACACGGCCCATACCTCGCGGTAGTTCATCTCCAACGCAGCCGTCAATGTCACCTTGAGCTCCGCCGGATGGTGTGCATAGTCGTCGGCAATCGTCACGCCGTTGAACTTGCCCAGAATCTCAAACCGCCGGCCTGCACCGCGGAAAGCACGGATGGCGCGATCCATCTGCTCAAAACTCACGCCGTTATAGTGCGCGGTCGCGATCGCCGCCAATGAGTTATCCACATTGTGGATACCGGGAATGGAGAGCGCGATATGCCCCGCGAAATCCCCGTGAATGTACAAATCATATTCCGGGAAGGCGCCGTTGTACAGTTGTACGTTTACGGCACGGTAGTCGGCACCCTCGCTGGTGCCAAAGGTGATGCGCTCTTTGCCTGTGATTCCCTCCACAGCCTGCAACGTCTTGGCGTCGTCCAGGTTGTAGATGACGGCCTTGGTTGCCATCTGGGCAAATTTGTGGAAAGAATGGATCAGATTTTCCTCTGTTTTAAAGTACTCCATATGATCCTTATCAATATTCAGGATCACCGCTGTGTCGGGGGATAAGTGCAGGAAAGTATCCACATACTCGCACGCCTCGCAGATCATATTCTCCGAGTGGCCCACCAGGCCGTTGGAGTCGATCATG
>USLQ01000153.1 GCA_900555545.1 uncultured Oscillospiraceae bacterium
CACGGCACGTCAAAATGCTCCTTGGCCTCAATTTCACGGATCTTGCGCGCGCCCCGCGTGCAGCCGTTGTATCCCAGATTGATGCCAAAGGTCAGCAACCGATCCGGATCCGTATTGACGATCAGATCCTGAAATAAAGTGTAATAAGCGCTGTCCGTCTGCTTCATCATGTTCTGCGCGGCGGTGAAGAGCCTTTTCTGGAACCGTCCGTTCGCAAAGTGGAGCCCCAGATCGATCAGGTTGCGCACACATCGGTCCGGAGAACTGGCGCTGTTTTTCAATGCGTTGCGGACAGTCGTTTCGATTGTAATACGGGTCAAATCGCTTCCCATATCGTTCCGCCTTCTTTCCATATATTTTTCCATCATTAAAAATACATCTTTTGCCAGCAATAGAAAAGAGACAAATTTTCCGATTTGTCCCAAAATGTAACACTTTGTAGAACTGTTACGTTTTTAGACAGTGCCGGAACGCTGTCTAATGACATTGAAGCTTTTTTGCTTATAATGGGAGATGTAAGCTTACTGCGGCTGCCGTAAAGCGTAGAGAATTCGTAATAGGAGTGACGCAGAGATGGATAACGGTGTGATGCACCGAATGGCAAGGGCTGCCTACGGGCAGGCGATTGATGCGGTTTTGCATCAGGTGAAAAAGGACCGTGCAAAGAGCATCTTAAAAATCGTGGAATTGACAGAAAAATATTTCGGGGCCCAGTTCCCGCAAAAGGTGTATGCCCAGGTCCGGCGGATGCTTGACGATCCCGACGACAAGTGGGTAGGATATGTCAACCGTCTGGTGGATGAAATCGACCCGAGGGTGATTCGGCAGACGGCGCTGAACCTCGGCTATGAGGCTGCGCTCAACGGTACCAAAATGATCCGTGAAAATCGAAAAAAGTACGGCTGTAACATTCCGTGGGTTATCCTGATGGATCCCACCAGCGCCTGCAACCTGCACTGCACGGGTTGCTGGGCGGCTGAGTACGGCAACCGCCTGAATCTGAGCTTTGACGAACTGGACAGTATCGTTGCACAGGGTAAAGAGCTCGGCGTCTACTTTTATATGTACACCGGCGGGGAGCCGCTTGTCCGCAAGGATGACATCATTCGCCTGTGCGAAAAGCATGCGGACTGTGCGTTTCACGCCTTTACCAACGGCACGCTCGTCGATGAAGCGTTCTGCCGCGAGATGCACCGCGTCGGGAATCTCTCACTCTCCATCAGCCTGGAAGGGTTTGAAGAGGTCAACGATCTGCGCCGCGGCACAGGCGTTTTTGACAAAGTCATGGCCGCCATGGATCTGCTGAAGAAATACGGCCAGCTCTATGGGACGTCCATCTGCTACACCAGGAAGAATGCCGTGGCGGTCACATCGGATGAATTCCTTGACCTGTTGATCGACAAGGGGTGCCGGTTCACCTGGTATTTCCACTATATGCCCGTGGGGAACGACGCCGCGGTGGAGCTGATGCCAACGCCGGAGCAGCGGGAATATATGTATCACCGCGTGCGCGAGATTCGTGGGTTCACCGGTGGCAAACCGATCTTTGCCATGGACTTCCAGAATGACGGGGAATATGTGGGCGGCTGTATCGCGGGCGGACGAAATTATTTCCACATCAATTCAAACGGCGATATGGAACCGTGTGTATTTATTCACTACTCCGACTCCAACATCCGGGAAAAAACGTTGCTTGAGGCGCTGCGCAGCCCACTGTTCATGGAGTACCACAGGCGGCAGCCCTTTAATCACAACCATCTTCGCCCCTGCCCGATGTTGGAGAATCCGCAGATACTCCCGGAGATGGTGCGCCGTTCCGGTGCGCATTCCACAGACCTTCAGTCGCCGGAGTGCGCGGACCACCTGTGTGATAAGTGCGCTGCCTACGCGCGTGAATGGCGCCCGAATGCAGAACAGCTATGGCAGCCTACCGCTGCAGAAAACAGGAAGACTCGCAGTGTATAAAATGAATGGGAATCCAAGTGAAGATTTGAGATGAGTGGGGGGTGATCAATAATGAAAAAGTTGTTCCTTGGGATAGCCTGTATAGTAGGATTTGCAGCAATTGTGGCGTTTTTCGCAAAGAAGGAGAAATCGTAATTGCTTTTAAAAATACAGACTGAGGAAACAGAGACCGGGAGCTTTGCCCCGGTCTCTGTACGTTAGATTTTTTAAAAATTTTATTGATCCGTATGTTGGGAGACACTGCTCGCAACGGTCTCTGTCTTTTCAGTGTTGTCAGATGCCTTGGAGGGGATCAGTGACCGGATAAAATCAAAGACGTGGCGGCGGTATTTGTACAGGCACACCGCGCCAAAGCAGGCTGCGCCCAAAAAACCGGCCACAATGTCCCCCATCGTATCGGTGTTGCCGTGTTGAACGCCCATCTGTGCCACGCAGTCCACAGTGAACTCGATAATCTCCCAAAATCCCGCACAGGCACAGGAGAAGAAAAAGCTGGTCAACGTCAGCAGCAATGGGTTTTCCGCAATATCCAGGCGGCCCAACAGCCATCTGGCGGCGTAAAAGCCTACAAATCCCAGGATGATGCCGCTCATAAAGTGGACCACGCGGTCATAGCCGGGGAACAGATCGTAAAATCGAAGAACGGATCCGGCTGTAGCGGCGACCACAAACAGATTGGCTGATAGAAAAATACCGATCGGGAAACGCAGCAGGAAAATTCCGATCGCAATCAACGCAAGTTCCATACCGATTTTGTCAAATAACTTGACACCCGGCGGGGCGAAGATGGAAAAGAGCAGGACCATCAGGGAGGCCGTTAAAAAGATCCCCAGTTTGACGTGCTGCTCGTGCTCGCTGATTTTCAGATGGCTGCGCAAAAAATTCCTCATGGATCAAATTCCTTTCCCGGCCGCAGTTGCGCACCGTAATCATGGAATACGGTGGATGCCACCGATCCCTGTATCTATTTTATTACAGAAAGGTACAAGTTGCTACAGTTTTCCCGGAAAGTTCAGCAAAAATTCGAAGTTTGTCCATATCGTTAAGACGTCATTTAGAATTATAAAATTTGTCTAAATGATAGGGGCGGGTTGTCCTATCGCGGGGAACATATTTTACTGGAACACTGGGCAGTATTGTGTTATAATCTGGCGCAATTTTACAATTACAGGAGGCGGAATTTATGGTATGATTTTGACTGCTATGAATCGAACGGAGGATCATGACATGAAGGGGAATTTTAAAACCACCATCGCGGCGTGCTTTACGGGATATGTGGTACAGGCGATTGTCAATAATTTTGTGCCGTTGCTGTTTGTCACCCTGCAACATTCTTATGAGATTCCGTTGAGCCGGATCACCCTGCTCGTGACGATCAATTTTGGTGTACAACTGCTGGTAGATCTGGCATCCGTCCTGTTTGTAGACCGGATCGGGTACAGGGCCTCCGTTGTGCTGGCACACGGGTGCTCCGCGGCGGGGCTTATCCTGCTGACGGTGCTACCGGACTTGCTGCCCGACGCCTTTACGGGCATTTTGATCTCCGTGATCATCTACGCAATTGGCGGCGGACTGATCGAGGTGCTCATCAGTCCGATTATGGAGAGCTGCCCCACAGATAACAAGGAGGCGGCCATGAGCCTGCTGCACTCCTTTTATTGCTGGGGGCATATGGGGGTTGTGCTGGTATCTACGGCATTTTTTGCCCTCGCAGGGATTGAAAACTGGCGTATACTCTCCTGTGTGTGGGCGGTGATCCCTGTGGTTAATGCCATGGTGTTCCTCCGGGCGCCTATGGTTCCGCTGATCGCCGAAGGGGAAAAGGGGATGCCCGTACGGGATCTGTTCCGTAACAAGACCTTTTGGTTCCTGATGGTGATGATGGTCTGTGCGGGTGCGAGCGAGCAGTCGGTAAGCCAGTGGGCCTCCACCTTTGCGGAGAGCGGGCTGGGTGTCAGCAAGGCTGTGGGCGATTTGGCTGGGCCGATGGCCTTTGCTCTTCTCATGGGCAGTGCGCGTGCTTTTTATGGCAAGTATGGCGAAAGGATCAATTTGGACCGTTTTATGCTCGGGAGCGGAATCTTGTGCGTGTGCGCCTATCTGCTCATCAGTTTGGTGCCGTCGCCAGTAATCAGCCTGATCGGGTGTGCCCTGTGCGGACTGTCCGTGGGGATTCTGTGGCCCGGTACATTCAGTAAGGCGGCGGCCTCCCTCCGTACCGGCG
>USLQ01000154.1 GCA_900555545.1 uncultured Oscillospiraceae bacterium
TGCACGCGCCATCCCCCTGCGCCACAGCGGGGCGCTGATCGGGCTGCTGCTGGGAGAAAAAACAGACCCCATTTTCTGTTATCCACTCGCACTCCGCTCCGACGCCGCCCCTGCACATATCCCGGAGTTTTGCGACTACCTGTGCAGCCGTCTCTCCACCGTATACACCTGCCTGTACGGGCTATGAAATTCTACCCATATCACAAGAAGCCCACCCGGGAATGTTCCCCGGGCGGGCTTCTGCCTCGATTGGATCAGGCGGGATCAGTGCCTGTTGTGATTCTTGAACTCATGTCCGCGGTTCCTGCGCGGGGCGGGCGCGCTGTTCTGCTCGGGCTTGAGGCCCTCCACATCCATCAGCGCATCGCGGCGGGAGAGGTTCAGGCGGCCCTGATCGTCGATCTCCATGACCTTGACGATCACGACGTCGCCCACATTGACAACGTCCTCCACCTTCTCGACGCGCTTCATATCCAGGCGGCTGATGTGTACCAGGCCCTCCTTGCCGGGGGCGATCTCCACGAATGCGCCAAACGGCATGATGCGGGTCACGACGCCCTTAAAGATGGAGCCAATCTCCGGATCCTTGGCGATCGTCTCAACCATGAGCAGGGCGCGCTTGGCGTTGTCCAGATCGATGGCGGAGACAAACACACTGCCGTCCTCCTCAACATCCACCTTGCAGTCGCACTCGGCGCAGATCTTCTGGATAACCTTACCCTGCTTGCCGATGACCTCGCTGATCTTGTCGACCGGGATCTTGGTGGTGAGCATCTTGGGCGCGTACTTGGAGAGCTCCGCACGCGGCGCCGGGATACATTTGAGGATGACCTCATCGATGATATAGTTGCGGGCGACGCGGGTCTTCTCCAGCGCCTCCCTGATGATTTCAGGGGTCAGGCCATCAATTTTCAGGTCCATTTGGATGGCGGTGATGCCGTCTTTGGTACCGGCAACCTTAAAGTCCATATCGCCAAAGAAGTCCTCCAGGCCCTGGATATCGACCATGGTCATAAAGCGGTCGCCCTCGGTCACCAGGCCGCAGGAGATCCCGGCGACCGGCTTCTTGATCGGGACACCGGCATCCATCAGGGAAAGGGTGGAACCGCAGATGGAGGCCTGAGAGGTGGAACCGTTGGAGGAGAGCACCTCGGAAACGAGACGCAATGCATAGGGGAATTCCTCCACGCTCGGGATCACAGGGACAAGTGCGCGCTCCGCCAGGGCACCGTGGCCGATCTCGCGGCGGCCGGGGCCGCGGCTCGGCTTGGTCTCGCCCACCGAGTAGGACGGGAAGTTGTAGTGGTGCATGTAGCGCTTGGACTCCTCATTATCGATACCGTCGAGCATCTGGGCATCACTGATCGGGCCAAGGGTGGTCACGGTGAGCACCTGAGTCTGGCCGCGCGTGAACATACCGGAGCCGTGCACGCGGCTGAGCAGGCCAACCTCTGCGGCAAGGGGACGCATCTCGTTGATGCCGCGCCCATCGACACGCTTACCGTCGTCAAGCAGCCAGCGGCGGACGACAAACTTTTGCAGCTTGTACAGGCAGTCGTCAAGTTTGGCGGTCTCCTCAGGGTATTTTTCATCGAGCAGCTCATGTACGCGCTCGTAAATGGGCTGGAGGTTTTCGTCGCGCACACGCTTGTCATCCGTATCGAGCGCCTTGCGCACATCTTCGATCGCGATCCGCTCCACATCCTCGTACATCTCGTGGGATGGGTCATTGGACGGGAAGTCCACCTTCGGGCGGCCGACTTCGGCACGGATCTGCTTGATGAACTCGACGATCTTCTGGTTGGCCTCATGTGCCTTCATAATGCCGTTGAACATATCCTCTTCGGTTACTTCCTGGGCGCCGGCCTCAATCATGGCGACCTTCTGATCCGTAGAGGCGACCGTAACGGCCATACGGGATTTCTCGCGCTGCTCAGCCGTGGGATTGATGACAAACTCACCGTCTACCAGGCCGACGGACACACCGCTGATCGGTCCGTTCCACGGGATATCGGAGATGGAGATCGCCACGGAGACGCCGATCATGGCGGTGATCTCCGGCAGGCAGTCCGGATCTACGGACATGACTGTGGCCACGACACCGACATCGTTGCGCATATCCTTGGGGAACAGCGGGCGGATCGGCCGGTCGATCACGCGGGAGGCGAGAATCGCCTTCTCGCTCGGTTTGCCCTCACGGCGCTGGAAGGAGCCGGGGATTTTACCCGCTGCGTACAGCTTCTCCTCAAAGTCGACGGAGAGTGGGAAAAAGTCGATCCCCTCCCGCGGCTTGGCGGACATGGTGGCGGTACACATGACCTCCGTCTCGCCGTAGCGGATCAGGCAGGAACCACCCGCGAGCTGAGCCATCTTGCCGGTCTCGACCACGAGCGGACGCCCGGCGAGCTCGGTCTCAAATTTTCTGAAATTCTCGAACATTTTACTACCTCACTTTATTTTACACACCCCGGCGAGGCAGCAGACGGAGATCTTAGCAATTAACCCATGGCCTGCCCGCAGCCGGGCCATCGGTTCACTGCTAAAAGCCCCCACCCAGCGCCCCTGAGGCGTTTGATGGCGAAATTACACACAAGGGGGCAGGCGATCAAAATGCGGCGCCTGCCCCGTTGGTATTCTTATTTACGGATGCCGAGCTTCTCAATAATAGCACGATAGCGCTCGATATCGATCTTCTGAAGGTATGCGAGCAGGTTGCGCCTGTGGCCGACCATCTTCAGCAGGCCGCGGCGGGAGTGGTGATCCTTCTTGTGAGTCTTCAGATGCTCCGTCAGGTCGTTGATGCGCTTTGTCAGCACGGCGATCTGAACCTCCGGGGAACCCGTATCCCCCTCGTGCAGAGCATAAGCCTTCATGATCTCGGTTTTTTCCTGTGCAGTCATTACTTTCACCTCATTATAGTATTTCCGCGCCCCCAGCGCAGGGTAAAGGCGAATTCCGCATATTGCGGCGTGCGCCCTGCTCCGAGCAGCGGGTATCGGCAGGGTACATATACCCATAACCTAAGTTAGTATATCATAAGATCCCATAAAAGTAAAGATTTTTTTACGGCCGTTTGCTCATCGGGCGGCCGGACCGGGGCCAAATTGCTCCTCGTACACCCGGCGCGCTCGCTCGGCATCGCGGGTCATCTGCGCAGTGAGCGATTCCAGCCCACTGAATTTTTGCTCCGGGCGCAGGTAGCTGAGCAGGCCGACCTCGATATGCTTCCCATACAGATCCCCTGAAAACCCTAAGATGCACGTCTCACTGCGCATGGAATCCGTTCCGATCGTGGGCCGGACCCCGATGTTAGCCATGGCCGGATAATACCGCCCATGGACCCACGCGCGCGCCGCATACACGCCGAACTTAGGCACGGCATAGTCTGCGGGGAAAAACTGATTAATGGTGGGAAAACCCAGCACCCGGCCGCGCCGGTCGCCGCTGACCACCTGAAAATCGTATGAGAACGGGCGGCCGAGCATCTGGTACACATCCTCCATCTCCCCCTCCGCCACAGCCCTTCGAATCCGGCTGGAACTGATGGGTTCCCCTTTGTAATCCGCGCACGGGGCAACATACAGCCCCACCCCACACTGTGCGCACAGCGCCTGCAGCAGGGCGGTATCCCCTGAGCCCGCAGCGCCAAAGTGATAGTTGTACCCACACGAAACCACCCGAACTTTCAGCACACCGCAGAGCACCTCACGAAAAAAGCGCTCAGGGCTCATCGTGTGAACCTGCGCAAAATCCATGTACAGCTCGCGCCGGATCCCCAGGCGTCGCAGCTGCTGCGTGCGCAGGCATTTTGCCGCTGAGCAGACGCTGCGGATGGGAGCGGAACATCAGCACGGCCGGCTCCGATTCACCCGCATGTACGACCGCACTGCGCAAAACGGCGGCATGGCCGATATGGAGCCCGTCAAAATTCCCCAGGGCAACGCTCACCCCACGGCCGCTTAAATTTTCCATGCCACTGATGATATCCAAAACGAAAAGCCTCTCTATTCCAAATTTAAAATGACCTTACCGCGCAGAGAACCCCCGGCAGAATCCGTGCGTCCGATCCCGACAAACCGGCCAGTTCCCCGCTCATAGATCCGATAGGTCCCAGGGGGTGGATTGCCGATCCTCTCAAGCGCGAGCGGCGCCCCATTGCGCAGGCGGGCGGCCTGCGTTGCGG
>USLQ01000155.1 GCA_900555545.1 uncultured Oscillospiraceae bacterium
GAGGCTAAGATTGAGGCAGCTCTGCATACGACACTCGGCCTTTCCGCAAAAGTACGCCTGGTGGAGCCGAACTCCCTTCCGCGTTCGGAGGGCAAGGCAAAGCGGGTTATTGATAAACGTAAGATCTGATCGAAGAGGAGGAAACAGTTATGCCAATGAAGCAAATTTCTGTATTCGTGGAAAACAAGGCGGGCCGTCTTGCGGACATTACGCACGTACTGGAAAAGGCTGAAATCGACATCCGCGCGCTGTCGGTGGCGGACACCACCAATTATGGCATCCTGCGCCTGATCGTCAGCGATCCGGACAAGGCGGAGAATGCATTGCGTGAGGCCGGCATGACAGTCACGATCACAACGGTTCTCGGCATCGGGATTCCAGATATCCCCGGTGGGTTTTCCAAGGCCATCCGTGTTCTCTCAGATGAAGACATTAGCGTGGAGTATGCCTATGCCTTTATCACCCCAAGAGTGGGGACGGCTTATGTCATTATCCGGGTAGAGGATAATGAAAAGGCTGCCCAGGTGTTGAAGGCAAAGGGAATCACTTTGATTGAGCAGGATGATATTTTTTGAGGATCTCCAATTGTAAGCAGGCCGTCCCAACCAGTTGGGACGGCCTTTTATGCATAAATGGGATGAGCTTGCGTCCCGTTGTATGTAATATAATAATTTCCATGTTTTGAGATGAGGTGATGGAATGAATCGAGGGATCCTGTACATTCACGGAAAGGGCGGCAGCCACCTGGAGGCTCAGCAGTATGTGGAGTGTTGCCCTGGTTTTGAGATAACCGGCGTGGCGTATGAAGCGTACCTCCCATGGCTTGTTGAGGGGAAAATCAAATCTGCCTATGATGCATTTCATAAAACACATGACCAGGTTTATTTGCTTGCCAACAGCATAGGGGCCTACTTTGCAATGCATACCTTGCAGCGCGAAAAAATTGAAAAGGCACTATTCATATCTCCAGTGCTGGACATGGAGCGGCTCATCCTTGATATGATGAAGTGGGCAGGTGTGTCCGAGGAAGAACTGCATGATAAGGGGGAAATCCCCACGGACTTTGGTGAGACACTATCCTGGGAATATCTGTGTTTTGTCAGGGAGAATCCAATTCATTGGAGCGCTCCGACCAAGATCCTTTATGGGGCGAAGGATCACCTGATTGCCCGGCAGACGGTAGATGATTTTACCGCGTGTCACAGAGCCACCCTGACAGTGATGAAAAATGGAGAACACTGGTTCCATACGGAGGAACAGCTCGACTTTTTAAACAAATGGATCAAGAACGCTCTTTTGTAAAACATGAAAACGCCTGAGATTGGCGCAAAAATCCCCGCAGGATCCGTTTTGGACTCCTACGGGGTTCTCTTTTTTAATCGAAGGCCTATTTTTCTTGAGTCGGTCTCTCATCCATTCCAGGAGGGGGAAGCGGATCGGATCCAAATGATTTAGCAGACGGAAGATCAGCATTTTCCACTTTTATCTGATCGCTTGAGAGTACCTCTGGATCATATTCAGCGGGGAGTTCTTCCTCGGTCTGGACGGGCGGGTGCTTTTTCCGCCACAGAACTGCCGCAATCAGAACCAAAACAGATACCACAGAGAGAACTACACCGGCGATCAGTCCGGATGGCATATAGGAGAATTCGATCGTGTGTGTACCGGCGGAGACGTCAATGGCCATGTAGGCCTCATCCACGAGGGAGGGCTCCACTTTTTCACCGTCCACCTTGACGGTCCAACCGCTGTCATATGGGATCGAGGTGAACAGAATCTGATCCGCCTGTGTGGTAAAGGTACCGCTGATGCGCGTATCTGTGAAGGTATCAATCTCCATTCCGCCGGCGGCCAGCTCGTTGTAGCAATTTTGGAAAGCCTGGTCATCGATCGTGCAGGCGTAGAAGTTCACAGTGCCGGACTGCTCATTTTCCTTGATCGGAATTGTCACCTCGACGGACTCCCCAGCAGGATGGGAAGCTGTATCCAGGATAAAGGGGCGGGAAGTGTCGGCTGTCCACTCGTCCTCGTCACAGGAGACGGTCATCGAGTCTGTATCACTCGACTGGACGTAGAGATAAACAGGGGCGCCGTTCTCCGGTGCTTTCAGTGTGACGGTAATGCTTGCGTCGGAGTCGCCTGTCCGTGTGAAATTGATTGCACCGCTTTCAAAATTGATAGGGACGCCGGACACATTGAGCGAGGAGACGTGCTCTACCTCCACGGGCAGGAAGATGTCCGTATAGTTATCAGCCATGGTCTGATACATCGTCTCCTGCGCGTCAAAGGGGTTGGCATATGTGCTGCTGTATTGGAGAATATCGCGGCTGACTGCAAATGCGATTGGCAGGCAGTATTTATTGCGATAGGCGGTAAATTTACCATTTACATTAGCTTTTTCGTAGTAGAAGGGGGACATGGAGCGTCCGCCCTCGTTCTCCACAATATAGGAGAGGGAGAAGATGCTGTTGTACAGCGGAGTCTGTGGATTGTACGTGTAGCTATTGATATTGTTGCTGGAGATTCCCAAGTTTTTCTGGGATTTTGCCACGGACTCGTATGCCATGGAGGAGAAAGTAGAGATCCCGTTGTAGTAGTACCATGCAGGGTCATTCCTCGTCCGAAGCTTAGAGAGCTCCATGCGGTAAAATCCACCGTCCTCCGCCGTATCAAGTTCCTCCTTTAGTTCCTCGAATGTTGCGAGGTCGGAGGCGTAGCTGTCCAGGCTCTGGTTCATGGTGTAGTGATCCGTGTTTGCCACGGCGATCTCGGAGAACACACAGCAGAGCATTACGGCACTCATGACGCCGGGAAGATACCGCCGGTCATTCATGGCAAGCAGAATGCCCATATATACGAGCACAAAGACAATGCTGATGAGGACAGCCATGTCGGTAAGATTTTTTGATTCGACCTTTTGAGCCACGATGATAAAGGCGATGATGGCAATAGCGCTGGAGACGATCTGTGTCCGGGAGAAGGAACGGATATTGCACAGTACCCTGTATGCCATGATCAGCAGCAGGAAGGAGTACATAAAGGAGAAGCGATAGGGCAGATCGTTCGGGAAGTGAAAGCCGTGCCAGATGAAGTTTAGGAAGTTGTTGTCAAAGCTGAGGAACAGGAATGCGGCAAACGCCAGATACAGGCATTTTTCCCGTACATTGATCTTTTTACAGAAGAGATAGAGCGGCAGGCAGAGCACGGTCATCATGCCGCAGTAGACATTGGGCAGCACATCGCTCCCACTGCTGCGGATAGTCGGTTCCATGTAAGCGAGATGGTTCGTCAGGAAATCAAAGATGTTAAAGTAGGAACTCATCTTTTCCGGGAAGGTGCCGGACGTAGCAGAAGATGTCGTCAGGGAGAAGTAGGTTGGGAGCAGAACCACTCCCATGATCCCGGCTGCCAGGACGGAGCAGAGCGCAAAGCGGAGCCCGGTATTGATAAAGCGGTTGCTTAGGATCGCGGAAATACGGCCCTCCTTGAGCCCTGTGCTCACGCGAGACACAAATAAATAGTGGCTGGCATAATAGACCACAAAGTAGAATATGCTGAACAGGCAGGTCATAAATGCCATATAGAAGTTGCTGAACATCGTCAGCGCCAAAGCGCCGGTATACAGCCCCCACTGCTGCCGGTTGATGATCTTTTCAATGCCGAGAATCACCAGTGGGAAGTAAATCATGGCGTCGAGCCACATGATATTCCAGGAATAGGCCACGAAAAAGGCGCAGAATGAATACATCAGGCCAAAGGCAGGGAGCGAACAATCGTTCTTTCGGAAGGAATGCTTAATATAGTAAGCGAAGGTGGAGGCAGAGAACGCCGCCTTCAGTAGCATCAGCAGGCCGATTGCCACTGGAATATTTTTGTGCCCAAACAAAAGAATCAGCAGAGTGAACGGACTTGCCAAGTAGTTGAACAGGTTCCCCAAGAAGTTGACGCCAAGGCCCATCGTCCACGTGTATAGCAAGCTGTCGCCATTTGTGATCCGCTCATAGAGCTCTGCAAACATGGGGCCGTACTGATGGTAGAGATCCATCCGCAGGACCGTCCGGTTCCCAAAGGGGATCACGGACAGGCAGATAAAGACCACCAGCATGATCAAAACTGCCGCGCCGAACGCGGCCAATACAAATCGATTTTCGAAGAGAAGGTTTTTAAATTTTGACTG